>CAZXQE010000041.1:0-6364 GCA_964643015.1 uncultured Gammaproteobacteria bacterium | reverse complement strand
GCGGCAAAGACGCCGCAAGACAACCTCTTTAAATTTGCAATTTCCCAATTGGCGGGCTACTTCGGGCTGGAACCGTAATTTCGGCAAGCTCAGTAAGGCTTTTCGGCGATATCTTAGAACTTCAATAAATAAGATCCTCGTGCTCTATGGTTTTCCTTGAAAAGTGACAAAAGTGACACAATAATTAATATAAAAGTTACAGATAGGCGTAATCTTTATTCGTCGGCAATAAATTCTAATATTTCTCTAGTTGTCTTGATTAGCTTACCATTTGGTAATTTGATTATAGTTTCTATTCTTTCTGTTACTTCTTCTGGGGCCCGTTGGTTATCTTCAATCCTTATCTCTCCAGTTACACCATCAATTACTATATGAGCCTTACTTCCAGATCCATCTCTTTTGCCAACTAAAATATGTTGGTCTTCTCCCTGGATTCTTGATTCAATGAAAAATTGATCATCGCTTATTCTTTTTTTAATAGTTTTTTCAGCTAAATACTGTTGGAAAATATTAACATATTTTTCAATTTTCTGCCAAGCATTATCAGTTGGGAATCCAGCATCATTAGACCACCAAGTATCAGGCTTTGCATTCGATGTAATTTTTCTTAGTCTTAGCCCTAGTAAAGAATTAACATCTAAAACCGAATTTAAATATTCTAAAATAGTGTTCTGAATCTTTAAAGCTTCAACCGTTAGTAGAAAATTCTCTTTTAAAGCAGCTTCATTGCTCCAAATTAATTTTGATATTTCTTTATCATTCATATTTTATAAGTCTTTGTTTATATAATGAAATACTGAGTCTTCTAAGATAAAAGCTTGATTATCTTCTAATTCAATAATCGGATATCCAGTTCTTTTTTTAAACTCATCTAACTGCGGCTTTAATTCTTTTCTGTAATGAGGGTAAATTATATAATCAGTTAAACAGAGACCCTTTAAGTCTGTGAGTCCGATATCATTATGGTCTTCGTCCCCAGCAATGGATATATCTGGTCCTACTAGAATACTACCAGCACTAACGCCAACGTACGTGCTATTTTCTTTTTTGGCAAAGCCCACTATAAATTTGTCGAGCCCAGTTTTTCTTAATCTATCTAAATAATCAAAAGTATTGCCCCCGCAAACGAAAATGACATCATATTCTTTTTCGGTAGTAAATTTTTCATTTCCTAATTTAAAAACATCAATATCCTGAGCACCTGTATTTTTTATCTCACTTAACGTTTTCTCTAAATAAAAAGCGTCCTGCTCTGAGTCTTGAATAGAAACAACCAAAAAAGACATATCTTTTGGCTCTTTAGGTAAAAAGCTCATTTCAAAATGATTGGAGATATTTTTATTTTCTAAACCGGTTGATGTTAAAAATAGTTTCATATTATTAGTATTTTAAACTTATACGATAATTTGTGTTGATTTCATTTACATATTCACTAGAAAGATTTAAACCATTAAACATATAATCATCCATGTCTTCCTTGTTTTTAATGACAAAACCATTTGATTCTGCGGCCGTTTCTTTTTGTTTTTCCCCATAATCAAGATTTAAACCATTAAACTCGTGATCAATTCCAATAAACTGCTGAGTAAGGGAAAA
Source organism: uncultured Gammaproteobacteria bacterium (assembly GCA_964643015.1). GTDB lineage: Bacteria > Patescibacteriota > Patescibacteriia > Patescibacteriales > Patescibacteriaceae > UBA1359. The sequence goes on along the minus strand of CAZXQE010000041.1, from coordinate 4,768 downwards.
TACGTAATTGAAATGCTCTACATGTATAAGTTTACCTTGATAAACATAAGATAGACTCCCTATAGCAATTTTAAGTAAATAAATATCGTTAGCTTTTAAACGTAACTTATTATGAACGATCGAGTTTCTTATATCGTAAATATATTTTATATTTTTTCTTATTATTTTTAGATTATGTTCTTTGTAAGCATAGTTTTCTTCTACAATATATAAATCAACCAACTCTTTGAAACTTTTATTTTTCTTTTTTAAATTATAATTTATCCAATAATTCTCTAAAGATGTTATTATTTTTCTTATCCCTTCATTTATATCATATCCAAAATAACATGTTATAGCCTCAATAAAATCTCTAATAAAAATAGCATCCGCCTCTCTAGCTAAAAACTTAGATGGAGGAAATGGCGGCATTGGAATTGGCCACCCCGTTATTACAGCCCCTTCTTTTTTGTTTTCCTTGCTGACAATAGCAACGTCAATAATTTCCGGCAAAGAAATTGTTCTAACCAATAGATGCCCTTCTAAATATTTTTTCTTTTGTATTTCGTCTATTATCAATGGAAAAGAAGATGATATATACCCAACGACAAACCTGCCAGCGTTAACATATGTTTTTGCTGCCTCAATATCATTATCCTTAACGGCTTTCGAAATATTATGAACAATGTCATAAAAAAGTTTTCTTGATACAGCTTTCTCTATATTAACCAACAACTCACCTTTTCCTTGAATTATTTTAATATCCTTTGAGACGCTAATATTAAAATCCTCAAATCTTACTGGCATTTTTATGCAATACTGAATTATAGCTTCTATTTTTTCAGGATCTTCTATATATTCTTTTCCTATATAATATCCTTCTTGCCAGTCAATTTTATCCATAAATGATAAATTAATTATCCTGCTCAAATCTCTTTAATATCTGCAAATAATCATTTTGAAGATCACTATTAATCTTTGGATGATTCAATTTAGCTATTTGTCCTTTATTCTTAATAATATTAGCAATTTCGTCCATATAAAAGCCGCCCAAAGTAGCAATAAATAAATAAGACGGATTCCAAGACTGGCTCATTCTATTGGCTGCTTTAAGAGTATATTCAGAGCTCAAAGAACGTTGATATTTAACTTCAATTAACTTAACCTGCCTAGTATCTCTATCAATAACCGCAAAATCAGGTGCAGTTCTTAAAGTTTCAATCATTGGATTATTTTCATTGAAGCCCTGCTGAATCATTTCCGGAATTACTTTTTCATAACCAAACTCTAAGACGGTAAAATTACCAGATTCCCTAAACATCTGAGAAAATATTGTTTCAGCAATTTTGCCCTTAACTAATTGTCTAGTAAAATTTACGTTACTCATATTTCATTAATTTAATTATAAAGATATTTTTAACTTGCCAACTTGAAAAACTTTATGTTTTACTGGTTTATTAAATAACAATAAAGCTGAAATCATTAGCACATAAATAAAATCAAAACCAGTAAATATTATATATAGAGCATCCAGTGGTTTATTATTCATTACTTCTGTATAAAAATGATAGGAGGAGTAAAATACGTTGTTATCTAAAAATATATAAATTAAGACTGCTAAAATTGCGTATAATAATATCCTAAAATACTCAGTAAATTTATTTTCCTTTTTACTATAAATAACGTATAGGCCAGATAAAATAACTAGAGTTAATAGTCCATAAATATCATAGTATTCAAAATAGTCGCCATTCTTCATAAAGAATATTCCTAAATAAAGAAAGAGCGTCAAAATTACCAGCTGAATAATTTGTTTTGTTTTCATATATTTATTTATTAATACTAATTATTTCTATATCAGGAGAACATTTATCACTTGGTGCACAATCAATGCCGTTAACAATACCTCTTACGGTATAGATATTATTAAAGTAATTGGTATTTTCATCAAAAGGAACGTTATAATAATTTAATATATATTTAACCCAATTCCCATCCCAATCTGGGTTAATCGCTATATTATCGGCGTCCATTAATTCGTCGGCAAAAGCCCAAAACATATCGCAAGGTTGATTTATGTCAACATCCTGGTGCTCATCATCAATAATACAAAATTTAATGCCAGTAATCTGAGAATAATTGCCACTAATCTTCGCTTGCCATTCTATTTCCTGTCCTTTTTTCTCGGTGTTAAAGTAGCCAGGAGTATCAGATTTTTCTAACTTATAAGACATGAGCTGATTATAAGTTAGTTTTTTATCATCTTCTTTGTTTTTTAATTTCAAAAATTCAACGATATTAGGAATTTCTGCTTCATAAATGCTTTCTATTCCACAATCCGCATCTTTACTAATAAAAGTATCAACATAAGAAAATATATAATCAGAGCCTCTTAAATTTCCAGACAAAGTTAATTTATATATTTCCACCTGCACATTCATATCGGACTTATTATCATTTTCAACAGGTGATATCAACAATAAATAATTTACATTATTAATTTTAGCTAATCTTAATAGCCCACCGCCGTTACAACCTAATATTTCTGGCACAACAAAATCTTTATCAAAATCGCCAATTTTTTTACCAGTAATTTCTCTAGTCACTAAACTCCAATAATCAGAGTTAGGTTCGGTTCTTTTGTTATTAATATAAAAACTGTAAATATCTCTATCGTAAAAAACATGATAATCATAATAATCAGCTCCAGTAATATGAGAAACAAAGACAGCATCATCTAAGCCATCAGAATTTAAATCGATATTATTAAGGCCCTGACTAAAGGAATATATTTTTGCGTCATCATCTTCATATTCTAAATTAATACTAGATGGGGCTTGATAATCATTTTTTACTTCTGTATTAATTTCAGAAACTCTTTTATTATTTAAGCTGCAACCTGATAGTAGTAAGGTTAATAAGAATATAAAAATAATTTTTTTCATATTTAAAATCTTAGGATTTAATAACCTGTATTACTTTTCCAGCTACGCACAAACAGCCAACATCATCTTTATGTAAAACTATTGGAGGATAATCTCGATTTGACTCCGAAATCAGAATAACTGATTGTCTACTCTTATCTTCTTTAAACTTTTTAATATTAGCAACACCGTCAAGAACAAATAGAGCGTATTCTCCATCCGCAGGTTTATTTATAGAAGAATCAATTATTACATAATCACCATCTTCTATACTCTCTCCATATACTTTAGCTCTGTTCATTGAATTGCCAACAACTTTGATAGCAAATATGTCTTTCTTGTTCTTTTTTAATATTTTTTTTGAAACCTTTAAATAACCATCGATATTATTATCAGCATAAATTCTAGCATCACCACAATTAGCTGCTCCCATGATAGGGATGGAAATAATATTACTGTTTGAGCTATTATTCAACCCAACAACTCTGTTTTCTTCTTTAATAATTTTTAACAAACCCTTAGCCTCTAATTGATTTAAATGATGCTTGATTTTCTGCGGAGCATCGCCCTCTCCTATTGCCTGGCTAATAGCTCTTAATGTCATAGAACTTATATTTTCTTCTTCAGCAAGGTTTAATATAGCTCTTTGTATTTTATGCATAAATTTTATTGTTGATGTAAGATTTTAATAACTTAGCTAAATCTTTAGTTTTAAATCCAGTATTTACTCCCGAAGTAGAAGGCATAATATAAATGTCTACTCCTAAATCCTCGCTGATTTCTTTCTGATGCCCAAAATCTAATTCCTTTGATTGAATTTTTAGGAATTTAGAGGCTGGCTTTTTACCATTAAATATTAATATTTTTAATTTTTTACTATTACTAATCAATTCTTTTAATCTCTCTCTGTCTTTTTCGGTAAATTTAATTTTTGCATCCATTCCGCATTGGTCTTTAACTAAATCTGTTAAACCAATATTGACTCTTTTTAATTTATTATAATTCAAGTTATTCAATTCTCTAGACGGCTTAATCAAGACTTCAATTAAGTTGGCTTCATATAAAATACGCCAAAATCTATTACCAGTATTTGCATAATAATGGCCCATTTCACAAGATTTTTTCCCAGGAGCCATACCGCAAAATAATATCTTAGTATTTTTATCAACAACATCTTCCAGCTTATTCTTTGCCATATTTCTCTATTTTATGAGACAAAATAATTTTTTGCAGATTATCAGTAGAAAATTCTTGATCATTAACCTTATAAATAAAAATCAAAGAAACATTAGATGTTTTATCACCAAAAATTTTATGATCAAAGTTTTCTTTATCAGCTAAATAATCTTTTAAGTCACTATTTTTTATAAAAATAATTCTTTTCTCCAAATTTAGCGCTTGGTTATAAAAACTGCCTGTGTTTTGCACGGTATCTCCAGAGAATTCTTGCCAAGCATTAAGTAGATTACCTATTATTTCGCTATATTTAAGCTCTAAACCATCATAATAACCCTTATTAGCCTGATAAAAATCTAATAGATTATTAATTGGCTCATTTTGCTTATAAAAAGATAAAAAGGAATGGTTTTTGTATTTACTTTCCCAATTAAAATTTAGATTATTTAACGCTTCTTGGATTGATTTAACAGCTACTAAAGTATTATTAACTGGTTCAAACATTTTTGGATGCTGAAGTCTGAAATCACTAATTAAATTATTTAGAGTTTCAGAAATTTGACCGCCTAGGTATCTATTTTGATTGGATTGATAAAATTCAGCTATTGAAATATTTTCTTTTACTTTATCCATATTATAAAAATTTAGAATAACTTTTTTCTAAAACATTACCAGACCGATCAACTAAA
>CAZXQE010000040.1:0-6376 GCA_964643015.1 uncultured Gammaproteobacteria bacterium | reverse complement strand
CTTTATCAATCAATTCAGCCAAGCCTCTTTCAGCTACTTTTTTGCGCTGCGCCCCTTCAAAAGTAAACGGCTTAGTAACAACAGCAATAGTTAAAGCACCCAAATCACGAGCTAACTCGGCTACAACCGGTGAAGCGCCAGTACCAGTACCACCACCTAAACCACAGGTAACAAAAACCATGTCCGCCCCTTTAAGAGCATCACGAATTTCGTTTTGTGATTCAGCAGCGGCGTCACGACCCAAATCAGGATTCATTCCCGCACCTAAACCCTTGGTGACAGTTTTGCCAACATGGATTTTGACAGGAGCTTTATTATAATTCAAATCTTGAATATCGGTATTAATGACGATAAATTCGACACCCTTAATACCGCCTTCAATCATACGGTTGATGGCATTACCGCCGGAACCGCCGACACCAACCACCTTAATTTTAGCTGGTGCTTCAACTGCTGGCTTGATTTCTGTCATAAGAGTTATTAACTAACAAGCTATAATTTAAACAAAGTATAATTGCTTTGATTGTAGATTATCTAAGCAAAAAAATCAAGGCAAGATTATTTCAAAAACAACGAACCAAACCAATCTTTAACCTTTTTAACTGCCTGACCAGGCTTAAAATTGCTACCACCTGATTCGCTGCCAGCCAAGAAATCATAATGATCACCCCAAGCCACTAAACCTAAAGCGGTTAAATAGCTTAAATCATTAACCTTATCAATAACAGCTGGGACATTACGATTGGAACCAAGACAAACTGGCAAACGTAATGACTTTTTAGCCAAATCAGTTAAACCAGCTAATTTAGCACCGCCACCTAGCAAAACCACACCAGCTGGCAACATGCCAGAGCGGCTAATTTTTTTAAGCTCAGCGTCAATCTTATGAAAAATTTCACCAACTCGGGCCTCAATAATTCCGGAAAGATATTTCATGGGCACAGTCATTGGTTCATCAACTTCGTTATCAGGAGTAATTAATGGCGTAATATCAATTTCTTCATCTTTATCAATCTTATCTGGATTGGCTTGGCCAAATTCTAATTTAATTTTTTCGGCTAAATTAATTGAACAACGAAGCCCAATCGCAATATCAGCCGTAATATGATCAGAACCAATTGGTAAAACTGCAGCATGGAGTAGTTGACCTTCTTCAAAAACAGCCAAACTAGTAGTCAGAGAACCAATATTGACCAAAGCCACACCAAGCTCTTTAGAACGGGCGCTAACTACTGCTTCAGCGGCGGCTAGCGGTGCTAAAACTGGACTAACAATTAATAGACCAGCCTGCTCAATGGCTCTAGTTAAATTGCGAATCTGATTGGCTAACGACTGAATAATCAGCACCTCAACCTCCAAACGAATCCCCGACATACCAACTGGATTTTTAACATCTTCTTGGTTGTCAACTCGATATTTTATAGGAATAACATGCAAAACTTCATAGTTAGCTGGTAAAGATAAAGCTTGAGCCGCTTCAATAACGCGGCTAACATCTTCGTCAGTGATTTCATTATTTAATTGATTGATAGCCACCACACCTTTACTACGTTCACATTTTAAATCAGGTGCGCTAACACCAATATAAACACTCTCCACATTAACACCAATCAAACGTTCTGATTTCTCTAAACAAGCCACAACCGATGAGGCAACCTCTTCGATATTATTAACAATACCTTTATTCATACCCGCCGATGGAGCAGCGACAGCACCAATCACTTGCAATTGGCCACCATTCAGCTGTCCAACGACTAATCTAATTTCAGTTGAGCCGATATCTAATCCGGCTATCAAAGATTGATCCCTCATATTTATTATTGAAAAATATTGATAAATAACTTAATTATTGGTGGTAAAAACAAGCAACAACCAACTACTATCGATAAACCAGCTGCTAGAAAAACTGCGGCAGCCATAATATCTTTAATTTCTTTAACATAAACATCTAATCGCGGCTTCAACAAATCAGTAACTCGCTCAATGGCACTATTTAAAAGCTCAGCTACTAAAACTAAACCGCAAGTTAACAACAAAATAGCCCATTTAATCAAACTAAAATCCAAAAAACTAGCTAAAACAACCGCCACCAAACCAATTAACAACTCGACAGCAAAATTTTGTTCTTCACGAAAAACCTTAACTAAACCTTGATGGGCATAACGAAAACTTTTTACTAACCGGCGCCATTTCAACATATTTTTTGTTGATCGACAAAATCTTGACTTATTTTTTCCATTACTTGCCAACCAGCTTCATCAACATCATCATGACCCAATAAATGCAAAATACCGTGTGTTGTAATAAAAATTAATTCTCGCCAAATTGAATTACCAAAGCGTTTAGCTTGGCGGATAATCTGTTGATAATCAATAATGATTTCGCCAAGTTGCCCAGGCTCATCGCTATTAAAGGACAAAACATCAGTCACCTTATCTTTACGACGATACAGATTATTTAAATTACGTATTCGCTGATCACCAACCAAAACTAAGCTTACTTCACCTTGGCCACCCTGTTGGTCTAAAAAAAGCTGACTGAGTTTTTGCCATTGACTAACCCTTATTTTTTGTCTAGTTAGATTGCGAACAACAATCATTTGTTTTAATTATTAAAAACCAAGCTATCCGCCATTAAGCGCAAAATATTACTATAACTCAACAACTTTGTTTCTTCAGGGTTGTAAGTTAGGCTAATAATATAATTCAATTTAGCTTGAGTAATATAAAAAGTCAGACCATCAGGACTGACAGCAATTTGACGACCATTTGAAACCATAACATCAGCAGTTTGATCAGTAAAAATTTCCTGATACCATTCGGCTAATTCTTGCCCAGATTTTTTGGATAGGCTTAATAATTGAATAAACTGATTATCACTAGCACGGAAAATAGCTGAATCATCTTTGCCTAACTGATTATCCCAAATAGCTGGTGCTAAAACCGACCATTTACCATGTTTAATTAAAGCTAGATTTTTATTGGTTCCAATTTTATCTTTACCTATAGGATCATAACCAGAACGAAGCTCAGCTAAATCAGCATAACCATCACTGTCTGAATCAGCTAGTTTGGCGTCACTACCCAAAAGCGACTCTTCTTTATCAGTTAAACCATCTTGATCGGTGTCAACATCTAATAGCAAATCATCACTCATATCAATAGTGGTGGTTGGGGTTGAAGTTACCTCTGGTTCAACCGCTACAATTGGCTGACTAATAACAGTTTGTTTTTGTTCATCATCAAATTTCCACTGGCCTTTTTCTTTAATCATCTTAACAATAGCTACTTGACCGTCTTGTTTAGTAATGGTTAAAGTTGCTTGCTCGCCAGAAACTTCTTTAGTTATAGTATCGGAAGAATCAAGTTGAATAAACATTGATTTACCAATACTTAAAGTGTTAGCGGCCTGACTTTCCGATAAAGCCTCGAGACCGCTGCTTTGTTCCAATAATTGATGAGCTTTGGCTTGACTAGCATTAGCTGCAAAAATATTAAAATAATCTTTGAGCGTCAAAACTTGGTCAAGTTTTAATCTAAATTGCAAATAAACCTGTTCTGGATCGGTCGTATCAATAAAAATTTCCTCTGAAGTTGTTGCTACTACTGACTCAGAGCTAGAAGCTGTCGTGGTCGCTGCTGAAGTACTAGAATTATCTAAGTTACCAGCTGATTTAAAATCAAAAATTGGCTTTTGATTAATAGCCTGATAACCAACATAAACCAAGACAACCAACAAAATTATGCCAATAGCCATGACTAACAAACCTGTCTTATTGCCACTAGAAGAATTTTTAGCTTTAAAACGAAAAGCCTTGGGCATAGTATAAATACGTTGCCCAGTGCTATCGTTTTCATTGACCTCGCTCTGTTTAACAAATTCAATTTTTTCAGCTGAATCACTAGTCTCGCCAGAGTAGGCCACCTTTAAATTATTAGTCGGTTGTTCCGACATAGTCACTTGATCAATATTTTATTTTTATCTAACTAGTTTACCTTCACCAAGTGGATTGTAACCACCCTTAATTTCATCACCATCAGTATAACCATCGCCATCGCTATCAGCTTTTAAGGGATTAGTGCCATAAGTATTAAGCTCTTCGGCATCGGTTAGACCATCTTGATCACTATCTAAATTGGCTGGAGTTTCCACTACTATTGGTTGTTCGACAACCACTTCATCTGGAGTAACAACGCCTGGTTCGGTTACAATAACTGGCTCGCTAATAGTTGATGTTGATTCACTAACCTCTGAACTAGTTGGCACTAAAGTTCCGGTACCATTTTCCGGACTAGTTGAAGCTACTTCCATTAAAACTGGTTCGCCAGAAGTGGCTTCAATAACAGTATTACTGTTTTCAATTTGACTAATAATCGGCTCGGGGATAACTACTTCAGCTTGTGGTGTGGCAAAATATTGTAAATAAACCAAAGCGCCGCCAGCTACCAATACTAATCCAGCTAAACTGATTAAAACAATTTTAGCTGTTTTATTCTTACCACTGGCCATGGCTGTGGCCATTGTAGGGACAGTCGCGTTTGATGAAGTTGGCATCTGACCAAAAGGCTGGCTATTAATCGGAGCAGCTGGAACAGTTGATTCAACACTTGCAAAAATATCTTGTACCGCTGGTTCACTAGCAGCTGGTTGAGCATCAACAGCAGCTGGAGTACTTGAATTTATTGGATTTATTTGATTATCAGGTTGTCCGTTAGTTTGTGGAGCAGCTTGATTATTAACTTCATCAAACATAATTTTAATTTTATAAATAAGCTAATTTATTATAACACAAAGATTGTAAGCCACCAAATAAAATTATTAATTTTATTACTCTAAGATTACTAGATTAGGTGGCACACAACCAGTTGATATTGGGCTACTAACATTACCGGCCGCATCAACCGCCCTAACTTGAACTCTTACATCATCAGTATCTAAAACATCTTTAATCTGAGCCTTGACTACCGTTCCTGAACTTGGTTGATTAACATAACTAACTTCACCAGCCCCAGAAGTTGAAGCAGAACGATAGCTAAGCTGATACTTAACAGTTTCAATAGAATTTCTGCTCCAACTTAAATTTAAAACATTTTTTACAGCAGAACACTCTAGATTTGAAGGAGTCGTTGGTGCTTGTTGATCTAGGGGAGTTTTTTGCACTTCAGCTGACAAAGCTGTTTCAGCAAAAGAGTTATTATCAAGTTTTAAAACAGCTGAAATAGCAAAATAATAATTTTGCCCATTAATTAAATCTCTAATAATTTGTGACTGTCTTTCTGGAGCCACTTCAATCGGTTGGTTAAAATATTGACCGCTTCGTAGTCCATAATAAATCTTATATTTTACCGCTGTCGGATAAGCATTCCAAGTTAAATTAATCGCGCCACCAGCCGGAACAACAGTAGCGGTTAAATTGGTTGGGGCAGCTGTAATTGAACCATAACGGAAGAAATAAAAAGCTTTATTGCCAACCGAAACACCATCAGTACTACTAACAAATTTTAAACCAGGTAAATCACTAGCTACAACATTAGCATCTTGGCCATCGCGGCAATAATATAATTGCATATTAGTTGCATAATCAGCCCAAGGACTCCAACTACCATCAACACTTCTAGTTGGCCAAGGATTGGCACAAAGAAAAACTTTAACTGCTGATTGGCCAGAAACTTTTCGACCAACTGTATTTGAACCAGTATTATCAACCGCTACTGTAGCTGTAGCTTCAACATAAGTATCGGCATCCTTGTTGTTTTTAGGTTTAACACTAGTCGTATTGCCAATAGTATTGGCTAATTCAGCCACCAACTGGTTACCAATAGACCAATTCCATGTCCAAGCATAATCAGTCGTTGTGGCCAATAACGCACTGGTACCATTAGCACCAATACTAAAAGCTTGTGCTTCCAAATTTTGACTATCTTGTAAATCAGACAATAGCACTGAACTAGGTGAAACAACGATATTATCAATCTGGCAAATACGATTACCAGTTATGAAATTACCGTAAAAACCTTTTTTAATTTTAAAATTATTGAACGACCAATTATCACCACCAATCAAACCAGAACTCTGCTGCAATAAATTATTAAGACCAATACCAGCCGAACTTAAAAGACCTTCTTTTTTCTCATCTTCAATATCGGAATCAGTGATTAGCACCAAATAATACAAACGATTACTATCTAAAACATTCTTTAGATTGAGTTTAACTTTTTTATTATTAATGGCTGTGACATCAGTTTTAATTAAGCAATGGTTTCGTGCTAAAAGTGGTGCAGCTAAAGTTGAGTGTGGACTAAACCAAGCTATTACTTTTTGGCGTAATTTAGCCAACCAATTATTTGTTCTATCCGGATTTTGAGCTAGATATTTA
>CAZXQE010000039.1:0-6403 GCA_964643015.1 uncultured Gammaproteobacteria bacterium | reverse complement strand
TAAATCTTATCATTTAGACGAGCAAAGGTTAAATCATGAATCTTCAAAGATTGTTTATCACTCAAAACACTGTTTAGCACTGCTAATTTATCTTCGTATTTAATACCAGGATCAATAAATTTATCGTAAACATTAATTGATTCTTTTATGGCAGCAAAACTTTCATGACCAATATTTTCAGAAATTGCTCCAGAAATTGATGGACTATTTTTAATTAAGCCCTCAAATTCTGAACTAGCTGTTAACCCATTAAGCATGCCGGCATGCTGTAAAATAAACTGCTGATAATTATTTTCCGTAACCACACCATATTCGCACGACAAAACTCCATTATTATTTTTAAAATTAAGACTTCCAACGTTAATGCTCTGACCCTGTGGAATTTCTTTAATTATAGTCTCTTTAATAAGAGAAAAATCATTTTTTGGATTTGTCCAAACTTCTAAAAGTTTATCCTGTCTTTCATATTCATCAAAAGATTTATTAGAGGCAGAAATATTTGCGTTTTGGTTTTCCTTGACACCTAAAACTACTCCATCTAAATCTTGCTGATTAATTTCAGACTTATAGCTTTTATTAATTATAGCGATATCATCATCAATAACATCTTTCAAGATATTATATTGTGATTTAGTATTAGTCTTCAAGAAATCGTTATTAATATGATCTGTTAATTTAGAACTATTCAACTCTTCTTTTATTTTTTCTAAAATCTCAATCTTTTGATTATTATCTAATTCTTTTGAATAGTATATTCTGTCAATATCACTATCTAAGTCCTGGTAATCTTTTGATTCTAAACCATTGCTTATTATCCCACCTTCTCGCTTACTTAAAATGAATTTCTCAAAAAATTTTTGATCATCTCCTTTGGCTGCCTCAGCCAAATTTTGATAAGTAGTGTCCTTAGCAGCTAAAGGACCATAAAGAGCTTCTTTATAATTTTCTGTTGTCCAATTACTTAATTTTTTAGGCACTTCAATTTCTGAATCTTTAATTTCTGGATTCATGGCTTCAATTTCTGCTTCTGGGATAGTTGGTTTTGCTGGTGCTTCATTTGTAACAGCAGCAGGGTCTTCAGTGGTTGCTGAAATATCTTCCGTTGATTGAGCAGCTGGTTGAGCAACTGTTTCTGGATTCATGGCTTCAATTTCTGCTTCTGAGATAGTTGATTCTACTGGTGCTTCATTTGTAACAGCAGCAGGGTCTTCAGTGGTTACTGAAACATCTTCTCTTAATCGCTTTTGTTCGGCCATAATCTCCTTATGATCACTCGATTCAATTGGCTTCAACTCCTCAACTCCACTATGTTCGTCATAATAAGCAGTATTTTGAGGATTTTCATCTAAAGCAATAATTTCACCATCCTTTTCAATCAACTTTACTCCAGGCTGAATATTATCCGGATTATAATCCTTATAGATAGTTATATCATTAGGACCACCAGGACCACGACTAATCAAGGTTATACCGCGAGATGAATCAACCGGATGACCAAGTGATTCAGAAATACTACCACCTTTGCTGACAACAATCTTTGAATCAATTAAATCGCTTATCATTTTCTGATCATCATCCAATGAACTAGCGCTATCTATATTATTTAAAACTGCTTCGCTATCGGGCGACTCAGGATTACCAGCAGCTCCAAACACAGCTGTTTCTCCACCAAAAATCTTACCAAAAGATTTAGCGATTCTTTGATCAATACGAGCATTGTCATACCAATTTTTACTAACATTTACGAAGACATTACCTTCGGTAAAGGTTTTAGCAAAACCATTAGCTGCATGTTCAAAATTTAAACCATCAGTTATGCCAGCTGTAATAGCCTGGGTTCCAATACCAAAAACACGAGCCAACTCACCGATTGCTTTAGCTCTGGCACCAAATTTTTGTAAACCATTATCAATTTTTTCTGAACTTTCTTGACGTTTCATTTCGCCCTCTTCATCAATTTCATATTTATTTTGATACTTCTCACCCTTAAGACCAGCCCAAGTTTCCTTAATCCCGCCAATAAATAAATCATGCATTTTACTACCAAAGCCGATTTTTTGACCAACTTCATTCCAAGAATATTTTTTACGATATTCTTTTTCATTTTTCTGATAACGTTCCGCTAAAGCCAAACCACCATAAGTAAGACCACGAAAAGCACCAGCGGCTACACCACCAGTTAAAACAAAGGCTGTATTTAGACCATCTTTGACCAGACTAGAAAGAGCTACTTTGCTATGAATATAATCTTTCAAAATTTTATCAATTTCTTTTTGATTCATCTCTTGGTACTCACCATCTTTGTAATTTTCAACCTGCTTATTTAAGATAATATTTAACCTCTTACGCATTTCATCATAATCTGCCGGGTTAAGAGAGTTATTAGAGAGAGCCTCTTTTAATGAACGATTATAATCTTGAGCCAAATTACTTAATCTATTTTTAATTAAAAAACTTTCTTCATTTATGTATTTACTAGTTAAATTTTCATACTCACTCCCTGGAGAAAAAATATATTCAACCTTTTCCTCCATTGTCGAAAAGAAATCATTAAGTTCTGTTTGTTTTTCTTCATCACTAGAAAGAGAGGTAATATTATCAATATCAAAATTAATATTAAACTCATCAAATATATCTACAATTTCTTGAGCCTTAGCTAATCTAGTAGAAAGATCAAATGATGAATACCTGCAATCCATCACTATTTTAATAACTTTAAAATAAGCCTCTTTTCTATTAAACGCTTCTTCAACTTTTTCTTTATCTTCATCACTTAAGCTAAAATATTCTTCATTTCGATTTTGTTTAAGATTTCTTTGTTTCCTAATCTCTTTAATTTCTTCCAATTTTTCTTTCTGCTCTTCCGTCATGTTTACCACCTCTTTTGATTCGTTTGGCAGTTCTTTATAATCCTTAATTTTCGAAAGCATTAAATTATAAAGCTCATCTTGCTTTAAATTATTTTTAAAAGAAGACATTCTATAAGCCAATTCGGAAATTTGACTATCTTCAATTAAATTTTCACGATCTTTTTTAGTTTTTCTGCTTTGATCAACATATTGATAGATATCAGTCTGTTGCCCCGTTTTCCAACCAAAAGCACCAGCAATGGCACCAACAGCGTCAGTAACAGTTTTAATACCTAAAATAGAAGTTAACGACTTATAAGCCACTCCGCCAATAATCTTTGCTTTAGCCATTTTGTCTGGACCTTCCCCTATTTTTTCTTCGGCCTCTGTTGAATTTTCTAACTGATTTTCTTCTTGATTTTCGGAAACATTATTTATTGCTTCACCATCTGTAACTCCTTCATCATTTGAAGATAAGGCCTCATCTATTTGACTAGAAATATCTTCTGCTTGATTATCTTTCTGTTCATCTTGCTCCAAAGAACTTTGTACAAAGTCTTCTCCAGCTGGTAACTCTTTTTTCTTAAAAAAACTAAAAATCCCCATATAATCAAACTTAAATTATTTATTAATATCTTTACGCAAAGCTTCTAACTCGTTTTGCCTTAACAGCTCTTTAATTTCCGCAATAGCTATTTCTTCACCAGCTTCCAACTGATTGGCTATTTTTTCAGCAACTTCTTCTAGTTTTAATTCTAATTCAATATCTAAAATTTCGCTTTGTTCAGCGGCAAATTTTTCTTCCAAAATAGCCGCCACCTCAACGACTTGCTCGGGCTCCATAACCTCAAACATTTCCACTAAAAGCTCTTTGGCCTCATTAGAAATATTTAAACTAGCAATTAAAAAGCCTAATTTACGCCCGAAACCAGTGACAATTTCTTCATCGGTTTGAATTTCTTGTTGTTTGGCCATAGATATTTTTAGCAATAATAAACATACCTTTATTATAATACAAGCACCAATAAGTCACAATAACTTGACTATTTTATTTAAAGGAATAAGATATTGAAGCTGTACATTATAATAAAAAAGGGAGGGCAAGATGCCTGAAGTTAATGAAAACGACATTGTTGAAAATCAACAACAATTTACCAAAAATGAAAGAAGAAAGGTTTTGGTATTGTCCCGACATGTTCCCAAAATTGGACAACTGTCGGAAATCAGACGCATGAATGGTGAAGATTGTTTAATAACGCTCGACAATCAACGTTATCAAGGAGTAGGCGACGCCATTAAACGCTTTGAGGACGGCGGCTATGATGATCTAGCCATTGTTGGCCCAAGAGACATTATTGCTGACTTAATTTTGTCTGAAATTAAACCTATTCACTTAGTGTCCTACAAAATTAATCCAACAGAAAAAATATCTGGTGACTACACAAATCCAGATGGAACTTGTTATCGCTATTTAGCTGAAAGAGCCTGTGGATTTAGGATTTATTACGAAAGAAACTTTATTGAAAACGATGATTTATTAGAAGATTATTTTTTTGACGAAGAAGAAAATATCGAAAATTAAAATTTTAAAACAAAAAACCTGTAAACAAAAAGCCATTGCTTAACGCAGTGGCTTTTAAATTATTCTAAATTGAAGATTTCGGGAATTGATGAGCCCAGGGCCTTGGCCACATCATGCGCCAATTTAAGCGATGGATTGTATTTATCTTGCTCTAAAAAAACAATTGTCTCTCGCCTAACCCCGGCTAATCTAGCTAGATCGTCTTGAGTTAAACTAAGCTTATTTCTAAATTCTTTAATTCGATTAGCCATATCTTAGAAAAGTCTAAAACTAAAGATTGCCATGACTAAAAAGAAAATTAAAACCAAAATCGTATAAATCAATTTGCCATCCATCAATTTTATTCGATTATAATAACGAAAAATGGCCGAATAAATAAGCATTAAAAGACAGGTTGAAAAAGCCAAAGTCATACCAATCGGCTCATAGGCTGGATTAGTGTCTTTTAATCCATAAAAAATAAACATGCTGCAAGCGGCTAACCAACCGTAAATCTGAATGGTTAACAAGGCTGCTTTGCCACCAGTCGCATAATCTCGTTCATCAGCCACTACCCCCTTTACTCGCCGTCTAATTAACATTAAAATCAGTGAACCGGCAATCATAACACCGATTGGCAATAAATAATTTTTACCAGACATTAGCTGACTAAAAATAACTGCCAGGAAAACGACAAAAATTATTTTTATCACTTGATACTGTTTAGTGGTCATATTTTTGTTAGAATTAATTAACAATTCTAATGTTAGATTATTCTAACAAAGATGTCAACCCCTCTTATTTTAATAACAAATTCTGGCCAGTCATTTCTTCTGGCACAGATAAACCCAACAATTCTAAAATAGTCGGTGCAACATCACAAAGCCCGCCATTTTCTAGTATTCTTATGTCTTTGAGCTGATTATCCACTACAATAAATGGCACCAAATTGGTAGTGTGACTAGTCATCGTCGTTTCACTTTTATCTTCCGCATTGCCATGATCAGCTAGCAGTAAACAAGTATAACCATTAGCCAGTCCAGCCTCAACAATCTGTCCTTGAGCTAAATCAACGGCTTCAATAGCCTTAATAATTGCCTCTTTATTGCCAGTATGACCAACCATATCGCAATTAACTAAATTAGTCACGATTAAATCGGCTTCTCCATTATAAATTTCCTCTACTAAACGCTCAGCTATCTGAAAAACACTCATTTCCGGCTCTAAATCATAGGTTGCCACTTTGGGCGAATTGATCAAAACTCTTTCTTCACCCTCGTTTGGTTCTTCTTTTTGACCATTAAAGAAAAACGTCACATGGGCATATTTTTCCGTCTCGCTAATTCTGAGCTGCTTTAGCCCAGCCTTACTAACAACTTCCCCCAGTAGATTATCTAGAGAAATATTAGGAAAAGCGACCATGGCTGGCATTGGCTTGTAATAATCAGTCATGGCCACAAAGTCTATCTTTTTATACCCCCTAGTAAAGCCATCAAACTCTGGCTCAATTATGGCCTTGGTTAACTGACGGGTGCGATCAGTTCGGAAATTAAAGAAAATAGCACCGTCCCCGTTATTAAAACCCTGATAGCCTTTTACTCGACAGGGCTTGATAAATTCATCAGTCTCGCCTTGTTGATGTCTCTCAGTAATAAGTTCAATAGGGTCAACAAATTCATCAGCTTGGCCATCAACAATAGCCCTATAAGCCGCCTCGGTTCTTTCCCAACGCTGATCCCGATCCATAGCATAATAACGACCAGAAATCGTTGCAATTTGACCAAAACCAAGTTCTTTTAATTTATTTTGAATAGTCTCTAAATGAATCAAGCTTTCAGTAATTGGCGCATCGCGACCATCAGTAATTAAATGGAGAAAAATGTTATAAAAATTTTCTTTTTGGCAAAGATCCAACAGTGCTAGTAAATGACTAATATGAGCATGAACCCCTTGGGTTTGTAATAGACCGATTAAATGAAGCTTGGTGTTTTTC
>CAZXQE010000038.1:0-6530 GCA_964643015.1 uncultured Gammaproteobacteria bacterium | reverse complement strand
CTTGGGCTCTTAGGCATTGCTTCACTGGCCTCACAAAATGTTCGTGTGCAATATTATAATAAAAATACCTTGATTTCAGCCCAATTAGCCCAGGAAGGCTTGGAATTGGTCCGCAATATTAGGGATAACGATTGGAAGTCATCTAATGCAACATCTACACCAGATTCTTTAGAGGGTCTGTTTCCAGCTAATTTTATTATTGATTATACTGGATCTATTAACAATGCCGATAGTGATATTAATAGAATACCGGTTTTAACAATTAATAATAATGGTTTTTATGGTTATGGTCTTGGAGTTGACACTCCTTTTCGTCGTCTTATGACAGTTAGTTGTAGTAATAAAGGTTATTGTCGTGTTAAGTGTTATATAGCTTGGCAAGGCCAGGGACAATCTGGCAATTATGAAATTGAAGATTACTTATATGCTTGGCGAGCCATCAATTAAAAAAGCCTTCACTTTAATTGAGTCAATGGTGGCGGTAGCAATTTTTGCTATCTTGATTGTTAGTGCGACTAGTATTTTTTTATCAATTATTAAGTCACAAAGAAATACTTTGTCAGCTAAAAATGCTCAGGAGTCAATTAGCTACGCTCTCGAGGCAATGGCTAAAGAAATTAGAATGGCTAAAGTTGATGATGGTAGTTGTGCTGTGGCTGGTCAGATTTATCAAGTTGAATCCGATGGTGGTGTAATAAAATTCCGTAATTATCAAAATATTTGCGTTACCTATCAAGTTTTTGGCAACCGCTTACAGGTTACTAGAGGGGTAAACACAGCCTTTATGACACCCAGTAATGTTAATGTTAGTCAGCTTAATTTTAGTTTACGTAATGAGGATATTCAGACACGACAACCAATAGTAACAATAAGATTTGATTTTGATTATTTTAACAATGAAGCCGGTCGGCAATCAATGCAAGTTCAAACAAGTATCTCTTCTAGGTCCTATGAAAACTATTCCTCTGGTGGTTAATTTTAAAAAAGGAGTCATTATGATTATTAGTATGCTAATAATCACTGGTGCATTTGTTATTAGCTTGTCAGTGGCTAGTCTAATTATGATTGCTATTAATATTAGTCGTACCCAGAGTGATTCGGTTAAGGCTTATTTTGCTGCTGATGCTGGCGTGGAAAGGGTTTTGGATTTTGATCAAGAAGAAACTATTGACAAGCGCAACTGCGGTACTGACATGGATTATCTTTGTTGTCGAAAAGAGGGTGATTGTCTTTTTTTTGATCAAGTTGTGCCGGGTTATGAAGCTGATGGGGCGGTCTCTGGCTGTCAACCTTGTGGTAATGTTAAATCACAACCTATCGGACATCTTAGTTCGACGACTCAGAGTTACTATATAATTTATCGTGGTGTTAGCGTTGATGGTAGTCAGGCTTTTTTAGAGTCAACTGGGGTTTCTAATGGTGTTAAGCGTTCAATTCGCATGACAATTAATCGAACATCTGGTTGCGTGCCTGTGTGTAAAGATGCTGAAGATAAACCTTACAAGTGTGGTTATAATATGTGCAATGGTTTTTGCGGCCAATGCTTAGAGACAGAGAGGTGTCTTGATTTTAAATGTGTTCCTAAATAAAATATGGAAGAAGAAGTAGTGCAAATTAAACAGCGAATACTAAAATTACGTCAACAGATCGATGAATATCGTTATGCTTATCATGTCTTAGATAAAAATCTAATTGATGAAGGTGCTTTAGATAGCTTAAAAAATGAGTTATTTAAATTGGAGCAAAAATATCCAGAGTTTATTACTAGTGAATCGCCAACTCAGCGAGTGGCCGGGCAGGCTCTAGATAAATTTGAAAAAGTTCAACATGAAGAAGTGATGATTTCGCTTTATGATGCTTTTTCAGAGCAAGACATGCTTGATTGGCAAAATCGTAATGATAATTTTTTAAAAAGAAAAGCAGCCGAGGAATATTATGCTGAACTAAAATTAGATGGTCTTGCGATCAGTCTTAGATATCAAAAAGGATTATTGGTTCGTGGAGCAACTCGTGGTGATGGCAAGGTTGGTGAAAATGTTACTACTAATATTCGGACGATTGAAAGTATTCCTTTAAAATTACGCTGGCCACAAGAAAATGAATTAACGGCTAGTGGCTTTAATAAAAAAGAAGCTAAAGATATTCTTGAAATTATTAATAACGGAACAATTGAGATTCGTGGAGAGGCGGTTATGTCTAAAAAAACTTTAGCTGCAGTTAATCGCCGCTATGAAGAGGTTGGTAAACCGTTACTAGCTAATGTTCGTAATGGTGTAGCTGGCTCTATTCGTCAACTCGATCCCAAAGTAACCGCTGAACGCCATTTGGATTTTTATGCTTATGATTTACTGATTTCTGGTTATTCTCGTGGCCAGCTAGTTCATTATCGCAGTCAGGCCGATAGGCTAGCCAATTTAATTGGGTTTCAGACATTGAAGCAAAATCGGATTTGTCGTGATTTGGGTGAGGTATTTAGTTTTTATCAGGAAATAGAAAAAAAGCGTGATCAATTACCTTTTGAAATTGATGGAACAGTGGTTAAGGTTAATGATATGAAGATTTGGGACGCACTGGGTATTACCGGTAAGGCACCACGTTATATGATGGCTTATAAATTTGGTTCCCTGCAGGCGACAACGGTTATCAAAGAAGTGGTTTGGCAGGTTGGTCGCACTGGTATTTTGACACCGACGGCGATTTTTGAGCCAGTTAAGGTGGGTGGAGTGACGATTAGTAAGGCTACCTTGCATAATTTTGATGAAATAAAAAGGCTCGGGTTAATGATTGGTGACACTGTTATTTTAGAAAGAGCCGGCGATGTTATTCCTAAAGTAGTTGATGTTTTACCAAAATTAAGAACTGGCTCGGAGCAAGAGATTTTACCGCCAGAAATTTGTCCAATCTGTGGTGGAGAAATTAACAAAGTAGCTGATGAGGTGGCGTATCGTTGTCTTAACGATCAATGTTATGCCGTTAATTTAAGAAAATTGCGCCACTGGGCCAGCAAAGATGCAGTTGATTTTGATGGTTTTGGCCCTAGAGTAATTGAACAGTTAGTGGAGATTGGTTTAGTCGAAACTATTGCTGATTTTTATGATTTAACTGTTGATCAATTAAAGGTTTTACCAGGATTGGGTGAAAAATCAGCTAATAATTTAATTAAAGCCATTAATGATCGTCGACAAATTTTGTTAGATCGATTTATTTTTGGTTTAGGCATTAAGCAAATTGGTCAAGAATCAGCTCTGACCATTGCTAAATTTTTAGAAGATAATAACGGATGGTCTCAGGAAATAAAACCACAGGAATTATTTTTAGCGGGACAAAAAATAGGTTTAGAGGAGTGGCAGGATTTAACGGATATTGGTCCAAAAGTTGCCGAATCTTTAGTTAGTTGGTTTTCTAACAAAGACAATGAATTATTGTTGAGTAAATTAACTAAGCAAGGAATTGTTTTAAAGAAAATAGTTAACTTATCTGGGCAAAAATTAAATGGTTTAATTTTTGTGTTGACTGGCAGTTTGAGTGGTTTGACACGGGGTCAGGCTGAGGCTAAAATAAAACAAGCTGGTGGTAAAATTGGCAGCCAAGTAACACGTCAAACAAACTACGTTGTAGTTGGTGAGGATCCGGGCAGTAAACTAGCAAAAGCCCAGTCTTTGGGTGTTAAAGTTGTTGACGAAAAGGAGCTGGTATCTTTATTGGAAAAATAAGAAATGATAAATATGTCTTTGGATATTCAAAAAATAAAACATTTAGCCATGTTGGCCAAACTAGAACTTAAAAATAATGAAGCTGAGGTTTATAGCCAGCAATTATCAGAAGTATTGAATCATTTAGATAGTCTTAATTCAGCTATTCAGGAGATGAATACTCAACCAAAAAAATTAATAAATAACAGTGGTGAAATGGAAATGGTTTTAAGAAAAGATGAGGTAGTCTAGAATTTATGAATAGTAAAAAACTAACAATAGCTGAGGCTAGAAAATTATTAGATGAAGGACAGTTGACTAGTTTAGAATTGGTTGAATATTATTTGGCGCGAATAAATAAATATGATCAGTCAATTAAGGCTTGTTTGGCTTGTAATGGTGATCTAGCGAGAGAGCAGGCTCGACAAGCTGATCAGCGTTTAGCGGCCGGTGAAAAAGGTGGGCTTTTGGGAATTCCTTATTTAGCCAAGGATAATATTTTAGTTAAGGGAGAAAAGGCTACGGCTGCTTCTAAAATGTTAGCTGATTATATTGCTCCTTATGATGCGACAGTTATTGAAAAATTAAAAAAGGTTGGGGCAGTTTTTTTAGGTAAAACCAATCTAGATGAATTTGCTCATGGTTCTTCAACTGAAAATAGTGCGTTTTTCACTACTCATAATCCTTATGATTTAAATAAAGTTCCTGGCGGTTCATCGGGCGGTTCAGCCGCAGCCGTTGCTGCTGACTTTTGTTTATTCGCTCTAGGTAGTGATACTGGTGGTTCGGTTCGTCATCCAGCTAGCTTTTGCGGGGTGGTTGGTTACAAGCCAAGTTATGGTTCACTGTCACGTCATGGACTGATGGCTATGACTAGTTCGACTGATGTTGTTGGTGTTATTGCTAAAACAGCTGCTGACGCCAAGGAGGTGATGCGAGTAATTGCTGGTGGTGATAATTATGACTCTACAGCTCAGACTAAAATTATACCTGATAGGGGTGTTATAAATGATTTTTCTAAGATAAAAATTGGCTGGCCAGTAGAATATTTCACTGAAGGAGTTGATTTAGAGATTAAGAATAGCTTGCTTAATTTAAGGAGATTGATGGAGGGGCAGGGGGTACAATTTATTGAAATAAGCTTGCCATCAACAAAATACGGGGTGGCGGTATATTCAGTAATTACACCAGCGGAAGTTAGCTCCAACCTAGCTCGTTTTGATGGTCTGCGTTATGGCTATCAAGAAGCTAAGCAAGGTGATGAGGCTTATTTAGTAAATCGTGGCGGTGGTTTTGGACCAGAGGCGAAACGTCGAATAATGCTAGGGACCTATGTTTTGAGTGCCGGTGAAGGGCATTCTTATTATGATCAAGCGCAAAATGTTAGAAGATGGATGAAGGCAGATTTTAATCAAGCTTTTGAAAAGATTGATTTTATTTTAACCCCAACTGTTCCTAATACAGCTTTTAATATTGGTGAAAAAAATAGTCCACTTAGTTTATATATAGAAGATAGTTTACTGACACCAGCTTCTTTGGCTGGTTTACCAGCTGTATCAATACCCAGTGGTTTAGCGAGTAATGGCTTACCAATTGGTGCTCAATTAATTGGTCAGATGGGTGATGATTTTAATTTGCTTAATTTAGCTAGTAGTTTGAAAGAGATTTTAAATTTTGATCAACCTAGTTTTTCTTGGGAATAATTAATTTATAAAAATATGTTTTTCAAAAAATCGACAAAGAAAATTTTTTCTGATCAGTTCATTTTAGTATTTTTGTTAGTTGTTGTGGGTAGTTTTATTTTTTTATTCGCTTATCAAAATCTTTTTGAGCAAAAAGAAAATAAAGTACCAGTTAAAAATGAACCAGTAGTTAAAGTTGATAACTTGGCCGCTGAAATGATGGCGGCTAATCCGGTCGATTTGGATAATTTAAAATTAGAATTAAGTGAAGTACCAGCTATAAAAGATAATGATCATTTACTGGGTAAAGTTGGTGCACCCAATGAGTTAATAGTTTATAGTGATTTAACCGATCCTTTGGCTGCTGAATTTTTACCAATCGTTGAAGAATTTAAAAATAGACTAGGGGAGCAGGTGGTTATTGCTTGGCGTCAACATCCATTAGCTAGTAATCCCTGGGCCCAAAGCATTGCTGTTGCCACTGAATGTGCTGGCCAGCAAAATAAATTTTGGCTATTTGCCAGTAAAATAGCGACGATGGCTAGTCAGGAAAAACCACTTGATGATGCTTTAGTAGTGGCTAAAGAAATTGGCTTAGATGAAAAGGCTTTTCAAGAATGTTTGACGAAATCAGAAGTCCAAGCTACAATTGACGAGCAATCAGCTGAAGCTGAAGCCTTGGGGGCCATTGGTGTCCCTAGTAGTTTCTTAAATAAGAAAATTATTAGCGGTGTTTATCCATTAGATGATTTTGTTGATGAAAATGGCCAAACCCAGCCAGGATTGCTAAAAATGATTGATCAGCAAAAGTAGTGTACTAGCGCTACTAGGAGGAAGGATCGCATAGTGGTCGAGTGCGCTCGCTTGGAAAGCGAGTAGACTGTCAAAGGTCTCCGGGGTTCGAATCCCCGTCCTTCCGCCAAAGAAACAGCCTACCGAGAAAGGGTGGCTGTTTTTGTTTTTTAATGAAATCAGCTACAATACAATTGAATATATAAAATATAAAAATATGAGTGACTCAAAAAAAGTAATTTTAATCATTCGTGACGGCTGGGGCTATAATCCTGAAAAAGAGGGTAACTACATCTGGCAAGCCAATACACCGAATGAAAAAAAATATTTGAAGACTTATCAGTATAGCTTGCTAAAAGCGAGC
>CAZXQE010000037.1:0-6650 GCA_964643015.1 uncultured Gammaproteobacteria bacterium | reverse complement strand
CCAGTTGTCCAGCAAACCTGTAAATTGTAACCGCCAGTCGGACCAGCTAAATCTAAAATTTCACCGGCTAAATAAAGATTATCAATTATTTTTGACTGCATGGTTTTAGGATTAACCTCTTTTAAATCAACTCCCCCTAGAGTAATCATAGCCTCGTCATAACCACCAAAACCAGCTATTGATAATTGCCAGTCTTTTAAAAGATTAATTATCGCCAACCGTTCAGTTCGACTAATTGAACTGGCTAATCGCTGGCTATCAATTTTTAAGTATTTTAAAATAATTACAACTCCCCTTTCTGGTAAAATTCCAGCCAAAAAACTAGCTAGAACAGTTTTAATTGTTTTTTTGCCAACTAGACTAACGGCTAATTCTTGATTAATTTCTTCCAAGGCTTTTTCTGGTAGTAAATCAAGACTAATAGTTTTAGCTAGACTATCTTTAACTATTAAACTACCGAGATTTAAAGCAGCTGGACCACTAATACCACTGCTGGTAAAAATAATTGGACCGACAATTGTTATTCTTTTATTAGTCTTAACTTTTAGCTGAACATTAGGTAAACTAACACCTTCTAAATCAGTTATTAAAGGACTATCTAAAATGATTGGCGTTAACCCAGGTTGCGGATCAATTATTTGATGACCAAAATCTTTAAGCCATAAAAAACCATCACCAGTTGAGCCAGTGACGGGGTAGCTTTGTCCACCAGTCGCAATAATAAAAGCATCAGCGGTTATTTTTCTACCATCGGCTAGATTGACGGCTGTTATTTTTTGCTGCTCTTTTACAAAGCTAGTGACAGCCGCGGAATAAATTATTTGAACCCCACGGGCAAGAGTTTTTTTCAGCAAAGCATCTAATAATTCTCTGGCTGAATTACTAATCGGAAAAACACGATTATTGTCCTCAACTTTAGTTTTTACACCTAGGTTATTAAAAAATTCAATTGTTTCCTTAGAACCGAAACGACTCAAGCCAGATAGTAACCAGCGACCATTCATTTCAAAAGCTTCTGCTAATGGGCGAATGTCCTGATAATTGGTTAGATTACAACGACCACCACCAGTCATTAATAATTTAAGACCGCAGTGCTGATTTTTTTCCACAATAATAACTTGTCCACCTAGTTCACTAGCCCTCAAAGCTGCCATTAAACCAGCTGGACCGCCACCAATAATTACAATTTTTTTAATCTTCATAGGCTTGACTGTTTTTGTTGATAGTAATATCATAGCAAATTATTGGTTCTTTTTAAAAAGGGAGGAAAAATGGCGGAACAAAGTAGTTATGACTGCCCTGAATGTCAGGGTAAATTAACTCAGGAAAATAATTTCTGGGTTTGTAGTAATTGTGGGGCTAAGTTTTGTTTAATAACAGTAGAACAAATCTGTTTGAGCTGTGGAAAAACAAAAACAAGCCAGACAATGGAAAAAGTTGCTGGAGATGAATGGTTTGATGTTTTTGCTGAAACCAAAAAGCAAAAAGAATATTGCCAATATTGTCAACCAGACACTTTTTAAGGAGGTAAAAATGGCAACCTTGTTAATTTGTCCAGAATGTGGGGCACCCTTAGAAAGGGCAGATGAATTTGGCTTGGGTTCTAACATTTATAAATGCACTACAAACTGCAGTGCTAACTATTATTTATTAACTAGATCAGTTAATAAATGTCCGATTTGCCAAAAAATAGAGATTGAAATAGCAATAGTGTCAGCCAATGAACACCGTCCTATTACTGATAATCTCTGTCAAAACTGTCAATAACAACTAATCTAAAGCGACCCTAATCGGTCGCTTTTTCATTAATAATTGCTGTTATAAAATCAACAAAAGGCGCTAAGTTTTTTTGATCAACCAATAATTTTTCAGCTTCGTTTAATTCAGCATAGGGACAATTAAAACCAACTGGCACTAAAAAGCTAGACATCGGGTAACCAGGATTGATAATTTTTGAAAAATTAGTTGCTACCGTGTTTATTTGAACAGCACTAGCTGTTTTAGCTTCTTTACTCAGTGGATCATAATAAGACAAACTAAAATCCCAGATAAATTGATGTTCAGTCTGCGGATAAGCTTGTAATATTTCTTGCCAAATTACCAGCACCTCTTCATCAGTTAGCTCACGATTTTTTCTAAAGCGACGCACTAAAACACCAGGCTGTTCATTGTCTGGCAAAAAATTAGTCCGCACTGCTTCATCAATCGCAATAGTCGCTAAACCGGCTAACTGACTATAATATTTAGCCTTATGAAGAGAATTTTCAGCCGCTGTAGCAAAAGGCTCATCAACTTTAGCGGTAATTTCTAAATCAGCTAAAGTAATTAATTCTAATCTCTCTAGATTGGCAAAAAGCGCTTGGTAGCGCTTTATTTTGCCTTGATTATGAGTAGCTAACAAAACTTTCATAAAAAACTATTTTTTCTTGGTAGTAGTTTTTTTAGCTGGTTTAGTAGCTTTTTTAGTTACAGTTTTTTTGGTAGTTTCTTTTTTAGTTACAACTTTTTTAGCTGGTTTTTCTGTAACTATTTCAACCTTTTCTTCTTTAACGGCGGCTGACTTGGTATTTAATAATCGCATGATACTATCTAACTTTTCATTTAACATTTCAAACTGTTGTTTGTATTGATCACCACTAGCGCGTTCGCTGCGTTCGGAACGATCAAAACTAGGTCGACTAGATTCTCGACGGCCAGAATCTCTTCTCTCAAAACGATCATTACCAAAGCTTTCTTTTTGCTTACCAAAACACATACTACATAAAACCGGTTTATCTCCAGTTGGCTTAAATGGCACTTCACAATCACGACCACATTCAGCACAAACCGCTTGATGCATCATTGGTCGGTCTGAGCGATCAAAACGATCATTATCACGACGCGGACCGCGACTGCTGCTGAATCTACTTTGGCCACCAAATCGATCACCTCGACCTCCACGGTCACCTCCACCTCGATTAAATTCTCTCATAAACTTTAAAAAGTTGATTAGTTATCTTATTAGTAATAATATGATAACATAACTATAATAATTTAGCGAATATTTTTTATTATGAAAAAAATCATCCCAGTAGTGGCTGTGGCCTTATTAATGACTGGCTGTGGCAGTAAAACTAAAGTTAATTTAATTGATGAAACCACTAGTTTAGCCGAAACCACTAAAACTAATCAATTAACAGAGACTACTCCAGCTAATAATCAACAAACTAATAATCAAACTATGAGCAATCCACGCGTCCTTGATGGTCAAACTGATTTAGCCCAAGAATACAGCCAAGCTATTTTAAACACCAATTTGGGCAATATTAAAGTTAAATTTTATAATGAAGAATCACCGAAGACCGTTAATAATTTTTTAAATCTAGCCCAACAAGGTTTTTATAATGGTACCAAGTTTCATCGTATTATTAAAGATTTTATGATTCAAGGTGGCGATCCTAATAGTAAATCTGACAATTGGGCCACTCATGGCACTGGCGGTCCTGATTATCGTTTTGAAGATGAATTTAATAGCCATCAATTGGTTCGCGGTAGTTTAGCCATGGCTAATGCTGGCGCCAATACTAATGGCTCTCAATTCTTTATTGTCACTGCCGAATCAACACCTTGGCTAGATGGTAAGCACACTAATTTTGGTCAAGTTGTTGAAGGCATGGATATTGTCAGCCAAATCGAAGCCGCTGAAGTCAATGAAAATGATCATCCATTACAAGACATTACTATCAATAGTATTGAACTAGTAAAGTAAAGTAAAGTAAAGTAAAGTAAATTATTTTAAAAACACCTTCCCTAGTAGGATGGTGTTTTTTATTTTATCTCAACTGATGGCCCAAGATATTTTGGTGGTCGATTAACTAATAAATCAAGTAACAGTTTACTGCGGGCTAATTTTTCTCGAAGCGCTACCTTAACCGCCACTGCTGAATAAACGTCAGCCGCGTTGTAACCAATAGCTTCAATATTATAATGTTTAGCAATATAAAGCGCTCTTTGATTATGAAATTTTTGCGAGATGATTACTAATTGATTTTGACCAAAAACTTTTTGTGCGCGAATTACTGAATCATTAGTTCGAAAACCAGCATAGTCAAGAAATATCTTCTCTTTTGGCACACCTGCTTCCATTAAAGCCAACTGCATAGCTGTTGGTTCATCATAATCTTGGCGACTATTATCACCACTAACGATTAAAAAATCAACTTTATGGGCTTGATAAAGTTTAGTGGCAGCATTAATTCGATTTTTAAAATATAAATTAACTAATCCATTTTTAGTGTAGCGAGCCGTGCCTAAAACCAAGCCTACTCGTTGATGAGGAATTTTTTCCAAATCATTGTAGAGTAAACTGGCAGTTTTTCGATTAACTAAATAATCTGGAACAACTAGACTGCCAACAGCAATAATTAGAGCACACCAAAACCAGTATTTTTTTAAAAAAATTGAGTAGCGCATTAATTTAATATAAAGAAAAACCGCCTGTATTACAAGCGGTTTTGCCAAATGAAGGCTAAAATGTTCTTTGCGACTTTATCACGTCGGAAAGAAAAATAGCGATCATCCTGGCAATAAGTACATTCAGTTGTGGCGGCAATATTGGTATAATCAATACCATATTCTAAAAGTTGACTAATTAGAATACTGCGTAAATCAACATAATAGCCATTGCGACCTTTTTGAATAAAATTGGCATATCGAGAAAAATCAGGTAATAACTCTTCGGTTATTGTGAAATGACATTTCTGAATATGTGGGCCAGTCGTTACTCGCAAAAATTTAGTAGTAGTACCTAATTTTTGCAAAGCCGAAATCGTTTCTGGGATAATCCCTCTCAAAATACCACGCCAACCAGCATGAGCAATACCAATAATACCTTTATTTTCATCACGAAAATAAAGCGGAGCGCAATCTCCTGCCCCAACACACAAAACTACACCGGATTCTTTAGTAATTAGAGCATCACACTCTGGTATTTTGCCGCGTTGATCATTAATAACAACAACGTCAGTTCCATGTTGAAGTCCAGCTGAAGCAGCTTGTTGATCATAGTCTAGATCATAACGACGAAATAATTCTTGACGATTTTCTAAACCACCTTGATCGGCTAAACGCATATTGCCATCAATCTTGGTGCTTAACCCTAAACTAATCCTGATTTTTCCCATTTTTACCTCCCTTGTAAAGAACAATCTTGAAAACAACTTACTCTAGCCGGGTTAAATAGTCAAGAACAATTTTGGTTTTGAAACTAGGCTAAATTATGTTAAACTTCAAGAAGTTATTAATTATTTAAAAATCATGAAAATTAATCGCGATGAAGCTAAAATTGCCTATTTTAGCATGGAAATTGCTTTAGATAATAAAATTAAAAGCTATGCTGGCGGATTAGGAGTACTGGCTGGTGACACCCTAAAATCAGCGGCTGACTTACAAGTACCAATGATTGGCTTAACTATACTTAATCGCCAGGGCTATTTTAAACAGACTATCACCAAGCAAGGCGAACAAAAAGAAATAGCTGATAGCTATGACTTTCGTCATCTTAAAAAACTAAATACTCAGACCTCAATTAAAATTGGCGCAGACGAAGTCAAAATCAGAGCGTGGGAATATATTATCACTAGTCCCAAAGGCTATAGTTTGCCAGTTTATTTTCTCGATACCGATATTGCTGGTAATCAACCCAAATACCGTGAACTAAGCGGTCACCTGTACCGAGTTGACCCAGAATATCGTTTAATGCAGGAAATAATTCTCGGTCGCGGCGGTGTTAAAATACTTGAAGCTTTAGGCTATAGGCAGATTAAAAAATATCACCTCAATGAAGGCCATGCTGCTCTAGCCACAATTGAACTTTTCAATAAAGCTATCGCCCGAACAACTAGTGCCAAAATTAAAGAAGTTCAAGCTAAATGTGTTTTTACCACTCATACACCAATCAAGGCTGGACACGATGTTTTTCCATTAGCCTTAGCTAAAGAACTACAGCTTGATTTACCAGATCAATTATTGGGTCTTACTAAAAAGCAAGAGTTAAACATGACCGAACTAGCTCTATTTTTTAGCGGCTATGTCAATGGTGTTGCTCAAAGCCATCAGGAAGTGTCCGCTAAAATGTTTCCTGGACATTGTATTTATTCGATTACTAACGGTGTTCATTCTCCGACCTGGACTTCGCCTGAATTTCAAAAACTTTTTGACAAGCATATTCCCAGCTGGCGTGAATCGAGTTTGGCTCTCCGTAATGCTTTTAGTATCTCAACTACTGAAATTTGGCAAGCTCATCAAAAAGCCAAGCAACGGCTATTTAATTATATCCATAAAAAACAAGGCATTAAACTTGATCCAACAATCTTTACCCTGGGATTTGCTCGTCGTTTTACTGGTTATAAAAGATCAACCTTACTTTTTCAAGATATGGATAAATTAATTCGTATCAATAAAACTGTCGGTCCAATGCAAATTATTTATGCTGGCAAGGCTCACCCCAGCGACGACAATGGCAAGGCTATGATTAAAGAAATTAATGACATTAAAAAACACTATCAAAAAGATATTAAGATTGTCTTTTTAGAAAACTATGATTTGGACTTAGCCAAACTAATGGTAGCGGGTGTCGATGTTTGGCTCAATACTCCCCTGCCACCCAATGA
>CAZXQE010000036.1:5520-7036 GCA_964643015.1 uncultured Gammaproteobacteria bacterium | reverse complement strand
TCAATACCGCCCATGTCATCAATTATTTTAATGAAACCAGCAAAATCAACTCGTAGATAGTAGTGAATAGGCATTTCTAAAATATCGCCGACCAAATCAGCCATGGCTTGTCCGCCACTACCAGGTTCTTTGGCTTCAGCTAGAGAACTGGCGCTATTTATTTTTCGCCAACCATAG
Organism: uncultured Gammaproteobacteria bacterium; assembly: GCA_964643015.1. Taxonomy (GTDB): domain Bacteria; phylum Patescibacteriota; class Patescibacteriia; order Patescibacteriales; family Patescibacteriaceae; genus UBA1359. The sequence goes on along the minus strand of CAZXQE010000036.1, from coordinate 6,859 downwards.
CCAGTCATGGGGACTGTTAAATCACGAGGAATTGACATCATTGTTACCTTGTGAGTTGATGGTTGAAAACTGGCAACAATTAAAGTGTCGGCTAGATTACCGCCATCATGATTTTTTCCGCCAACACCAAGTAAGACAAAATTGACACGATCTTGCTCTTCACCTTTTAATTTAACTCGGTCATCAACGCCAAGCTTAAATTTGGTTAGCAGGGAAATGCTTTTCCAAAAAGAGAAACCTTGTTGCGGGTTGTCAGTGTTAGCTTTATTAGGCCAAGCTCGCCAAGCAAAAAAACCAAGAAAAATAAAAGCCAGTATCAAAAAAAGACAGCTAAAGCGACGGCGACGGCGACGAGGTTTTTCAATAGCCGAAGGTTGCAGGCTAACTAGCTGATTTTCGTGCTGAGTATGATAAGTTTGTGGTTGATGATATTTATTGGCTTCCACCGGTATTCTAATTGGTTCTGGCTCTTTTTTTTGAACAGGTTCTTCACTGAGCAGTTCTTCAAAAATATCGACATCGTGGTTGTTTACGGAAAAGTTAGCCATAGGCAAAAAATATTATGACAAAAAACGGTTTTGGACGAAGCAAAACCAATTTTAGTATAAAAGATTTTTTGATTTTTAGCAACTTGACCGATAAGCCCCTTGAGTGCTATATTAAGCCCAAGCTTATTGATTTAAGCCAGTTATATTTTAGCTTAAAATTAAATAAAAAAAATGATATTTTCTTATGAATTTCGGGCTCGCTTACGGCTCCTAAGTTTATCGGTGCTCGATGCTTTAAAGATTGGCTTAGTTGCGTTGGCAATTGTCTTGCCAGTTCGTCTTTTTTTGGTTTGCCCTTTTTACGTTAAAGGGGCTTCCATGGAGCCGACTTTTCATGATCGAGAATATTTGCTTATTGATGAAATTAGCTATCGTTTTCAGGCACCACAACGCGGTGAGGTGATTGTTTTTCGTTATCCCCAAGATCCTAAAGAATTTTTTATTAAAAGAATTATTGGTCTACCTGGTGAAACTTTGAGATTTGCTAGCGGTGAGATTTATTTACAAGATAAGTCTACTAATTCTTGGACTAAAGTTAAGGAAGAGTATTTGCCAGTTGACGATCAAACCTTTGCTCTAGAGGATAAGGAAGTTACTTTGGGTGACAGTGAATATTATGTCTTGGGTGATAATCGAGGTCATTCACGTGATTCTCGTTATTTTGGCCCACTTCATCGTCGCTATTTTATTGGTCGAGTTATGCTTAGAGGATTGCCTTTGAAAAAAGCCCAATTTTTTAAAGCACCAGTTTATGATTTAACAGAAACTTTAACAGAAACTGATTCTAAAAC
>CAZXQE010000036.1:0-5420 GCA_964643015.1 uncultured Gammaproteobacteria bacterium | reverse complement strand
TTAAAGCACCAGTTTATGATTTAACAGAAACTTTAACAGAAACTGATTCTAAAACTGAAGATAATCTCAGTGAGTCGAATTAAAAAATCTTTATGACTGAAAAAAATAAAACAGCAGCTGCTAAAACTGCTAAACGAGAAACTTTAGCCAATCCTTATCGTCGAGTTAAGGGTATGAAAGATGTGATGCCTGGCGATTATCAAGCTTGGCAATTGGTTTTGAATACTGCTTTTCGCTTAGCTGATTTTCATGACTTTCAGCGAATTGATACGCCGGTTTTGGAAAATTTAGGTCTTTATGAGCGATCCAGCGGTAAGACCAGTGATATTGTAACCAAGGAAATGTATAGCTTTGTCGATAAGAGTGGCGAGCGGATTGCTTTGCGACCAGAGGCGACTCCAGGTATTGTTCGCGCTTATATTGAACATGGTTGGCTCAATTTGCCACAGCCAGTTAAGACTCTATGGTATGGGCCATTATTCCGCCACGATAAACCACAGCTCGGACGTTACCGTCAACACCATCAAGTTAATTTTGATATTTTTGGTGAAGCCAGCCCTATGGCTGATGTTCAGTTGATTTTTTTGGCTTATCAAATCATTAAAGATTTAGGAATTAATGGTCAAATTGATATTAATAGTTTAGGTTGTCCGGATTGTCGACCTGGTTATGTTAATAAATTATTAGCTTATTACAAAGATCGCAAACGACGCGAGCAGCTTTGTCCTGATTGTAAAAAGCGTTTACTAAAAAATCCACTGCGAGTTTTGGATTGTAAAGAGCCAGCTTGTATTGCCGTGGCTGCCGAAGCCCCACAAATGATTGATTATTTGTGTGATCCTTGTAAACAGCACTTTGTTAAGATTTTAGAGTTTTTGGATGGTCTTAATGTACCATACAATCTCAATTCACAATTAGTTCGCGGACTAGATTATTATACTCGAACAGTTTTTGAAATTACCGTTCCTAGTGAAACGGCTGAAAGACCTTTGTCTTTAGGCGGCGGCGGTCGTTACGATCAGTTAGTTGAATATTTAGGCGGTCGGCCGACTCCAGCTTGCGGTTTTGCTTTTGGCGTTGAGCGTTTACTCTTGCAAATTGATGAAGAGCGTGTTAAAGTAGCGGCTAGTCAAGATTGTCCTGATATTTTCTTGGCACAATTAGGTGATGGTGCTCGTTTGAAGTCGTTATTGTTGTTTGAAGATTTACGTCAAGCCGGCATCACGATTAAACAGTCTTTTACTAAAGATAGCTTGAAAAACCAATTGGCTTTAGCTAGTCAGTTGGGAGCTAAATATGCTTTGATTATTGGTCAAAAAGAGATTTTGGATGGCACGATTTTGCTCCGTGATATGGAGTCAAGTTCCCAAGAAATTTTAGATTTCAAAAAAGTCAAAGCAATTGTAATGAAGCGTTTAGGTAAGAGTTAAAATGATCCTTTATTTAGTTAGATAAAGCTAGAAAGGCAGGTGTAGTATGGTTGAATTTAAACGCAAGAAAGGCGAAAGTTTTGAAAGCTTTTTGCGCCGTTTTAATAAGCGGTTGCAGCTTGATGGAAAATTAATGTTGGTACGCAAAAGTCGTTATCACAAAGATGATCCTAACAAGCGTCAGGTTCGTTTAAGCGCTTTAGTTCGTAAGGAATTACGAGAAAAGAGAGCTTATGAAAGACGAGTCGGCAAAATTAAAGATGAATTTCGTCAATGGTAAGGCGTTTTAGCCAGCTACCTTAAAAGAACCACGGTTTATTTCCGTGGTTCTTTTATTTGATGCCAGAGATCACGTAGATTTTGTAACGGACTAAGACGTTGCAAGACTGTTTTGTGGCCGTATTGCTTAATAGAGTTACGAGCTTTACTGGTTTTGACAAATTTTAACCATTCGGGATTAGGCTCGGTTTGCTTTTTGTCGATAATAATTTCAACAATATCGCTATTGTCTAAGGGTGTATCGAGTTGGCCAATTTTATTGTTGATTAAAACACTGCTGGCTTTATTGCCAATGTCAGTATGAATAGCATAGGCAAAGTCAATTGGTGTGGCGCCAATTGGTAATTCGTAAACATCACCTTTGGGGGTTAGGATAAAAATTCGATCTTTAAATAAATCGAGCTGGATATTTTGGATAAAGTCTTGGGTATTAGGATTGGTTTCTTGTAGATTTAAAATTTCCTTGGTCCAGTTTAGTTTAGGGATGTCTTTTTTGCTGCCGTATTGTTTATAGCTCCAGTGCGCGGCAACACCATATTGAGCTTGGGCGTGCATTTCTGATGTTCTGATTTGAAATTCTGTGGCCCGTCCTTCAGAGCCAAAGACGGTAGTGTGTAGACTTTGATAGCCATTGGGTTTGGGAATAGCAATATAATCTTTAAAACGGCCAAGGTTGGGGCGCCACAAACTATGAATAGCGCCAAGGGTTCGATAGCAATCATCAATAGTTGGAACAATGACGCGTAAAGCAAAAACATCGTAAATTTCATCAAATTTACGGTTTTTATTGTTCATTTTCTGCCAAATACTATAAAGATGTTTAAAACGACCATTGATTTCATGTTTAATATGAAGTTGATCAAGGGCTTTGCTGAGTTCTCGACCGGTTTTTTCGATATATTGATCTAATTCAATTTTCTTTTCTACTTCGTATTTATGGGATAATTCTTTGTATTCTTCAGGATAAAGAAAGCGAAAACAAATATCTTCCATTTGCCATTTAAGATGCCAAATACCAAGTAGTCCAGCAATTGGTGTGTAGATTTCTAAAGTTTCGCGAGCGATTTTTTGTCGTTTTTCATCAGGTAAATATTCTAGCGTTCGCAAGTTGTGCAGACGATCAGCAAACTTGATTAAGCTGACCCGTAAATCTTTGGCAATAGCTAAGAACATTTTTTTTAAGCTTTCACGGTAGCGTTCTTGGCCATGGTAATTAACTAGGCTTAATTTAGTAACGCCATCAACTAGAAAAGCAATGTCTTCGCCAAAATTTTGACGGATTTCAGCAATGGAACAATTAGAATCTTCTGGAACATCATGAAGTAGCCCGGCGGCAATTGTAGGGGCATCGGCTCCAAGTTGAGTCAAAATAAAAGCCGTGTGAAGCGAATGTTGGATATACGGTTCACCAGTAATTCTTTTTTGACCGCTGTGATATTTTTTAGCAAAATCATAAGCCTGGTGAATTAATTTGAGTTCACTGGGTTGGCTTTGATCTTTGATTTTAGTAATGATTTGTTCAATAGTCATAAAAGGCTAACCCTTGTTGCTAAATACCAGCTTATGCTATACTGAAACTATACTTTAATTTTGCTAATCAGTCAAAAAAAAGCCATGAAAAAGATACTTATTCGAGCTAGTCGGTTGCTGGTTGTTTTTCTTCCAGTAGCTCTGTTTTTATTGCCAATAGTTGCTTTAGCTCAAGGTAACGATGCTTTGGGTGTTGATTACATGGAAGGGACTGGTTTGTCTAAACAAGATCCACGAATAACAGTAGCTAGATTTATTCAGGTTGGTCTTGGCTTTTTGGGGACAATTGCTGTGGTTTTGGTGATTTATGCTGGTTTTATTTGGATGACTAGTGAGGGTAATGCCGAAAAAATTAAAAAAGCCAAAGATTTGTTAAAATCAGCAGCTGTTGGCTTGCTGATTATTTTATCTTCGTTTGCCATTGTCACTTTTGTGATTAATAAGCTCAATGAAGCCATTGGCGGCAACAATGGACAGCAGGTTGCGCCTGGTAACAATAATCAAAATGGTCTAGCGGCCATTGGTAGTGGTATTATTCAAAGCGTTTATCCTGAGCCATGGCAAAATGATGTGCCGCGAAATACTAGCGTGATTGTTACTTTTAGAGAAAAAATTAAAGCTTCAACTATTTGTGAAAATGGTAACGATGCTACTGGAGCTTGTGTTAATGCCAATATTGTTACTAGTAGTGTTAAATTTTTTCAAACTGAAGCCGGTGATAATGCGGCTACCAATCTAGCGGCTGATAAAGTTAGAGTTAATTCTACTGATGGTAAAATTTTTGTTTTTACCCCAGTCGATTATTTAGGTTCAGCTAATAGTAAGCTGTGGCAATCAGTTAAACTAACAGATTCAGTTAAGAAAGCTAATGGTAGTGCTGCTTTTACTTTGGGTGATTTTACTTGGCAATTTGAAGTTGGTACCAAAGTTGATTTAACTCCACCACAAGTTAAGTTGGGAGAAATTGTCCCGGCCCCAGACAATGAGGCTGACATCAGACAGGGGGTTAGAGAGGCGGTTCAGGCAGTTGGTGGACTTAATTTTAGCGGTCAGATTCAAGTGGTTAGAACAGCTACAGCCACTGAGCCGCAAGCGGTTGGACCTTCGGGGACGGCTCGATTGCAGGGAAATTATAATTGTAGCGATGATGGAGTAGTTACGGTGACTATTAAAACTGGCACACCACTTTCAGCAGAAGTTACCGGTATTCCTAGTGTTATTGATGATGAAGATGTGGCTGATAATCAAGTTAATTTAGGTTGTGGATTAACTTTGATTAAAAATGGTACGCTAGATCCTGATAATCGTGGTCAACTACAAGCCGGTAATAGTTGGACTTTTAATGTTCTTTCAGCTAAATCGGCCGATAGCCTAACAATTGGTAATCAAACTTATCATTTTGTAGCTACAGCTGATAACAATCCAAATAATATTTCAGTGGCTAGTTCAACGGCTGAAAAAGTTGCTCAGATTAATGCCACCAACAGTCAGGTTGAGGCGATATTAAAATCACCAATTTTAGTTAAATTGCAAGCTCGTCAAGCTGGTGAAAGTGGTAATTCTTTAACCTTGTTAACTGATAGCTCAGGTATAAGCTTATCACCATTTAGTGGTGGAGTTGATCGTCAAGAACAGATTGAAGTTAAAGGTGGCCCTGATATTCCGCGCAATTCAGTTTTGCAAATTAATTTTTCTGAAGCCATCAACCCGATGACGGTAGTTGGAACTAGCGACCAGGTTAGTTCAACGATTCGCGTGCTTAATGCTAGCACTTCTCAGCCGATTGCTGGTAAATTTATGATTGGCAATCAGTATAAAACTCTTGAATTTGTTTCTAATGATGAATGTGGTATCAATGCTTGTGGTGACACTATTTATTGTTTACCAGCTAATACTAATGTTATTGTTCAGTTAGGAGCAGCCAATCTTAATCCTTGCACTGACAGCCAACAGTGTGTAGATAAAACTCCTTATAGTCAATGTGTAGCTGGTTTTTGTCAAAAAGATACTGATGATCGTTATCCAATGGCGGCCTTACCCTTGGCAAGCGGTGTAGTTGATGCTTGTTTTAATTCACTTGATGGTAATCGTGATACTAAGGCTTTTGGACCAGTTGGTTTTTATAGTGAAAATACAAAAAATGCTGATCAGAAAGATAGTTATCAGTGGTCTTTCTTTGTT
>CAZXQE010000035.1:0-7479 GCA_964643015.1 uncultured Gammaproteobacteria bacterium | reverse complement strand
TGCCAGGCTATACAAGTATGGCCCAATCAGATTAGGGGGGTGCCCCTTACTGGCCTGATTGGGTTTTTTTGCCATAGCCAAAAACAGCATTATTTGCTGGCAATAGTTTGACTGATTTTATTTTAGACTTACTTTAAGAGCTTGTCAAACAGTATTCGGCTAGGTTTAGAAAAGTATTAACGATAAAAATAGATATTTGGAATTGTTTTATTTTTGCGTTATAATAGCAAGTGATAATAATTCTAATTACAAAAATGAAGTTAAAAAAATCAGCCTTTACTTTAATAGAATTGTTGATTGCTATTTTTATTATAGCAATAATTTCGACTCTAGCTTATGTTTCATTGGGGGTGGTTAAGGCTAACGGTCGAGATACCAAGCGTCTGGCTGATATTAATAGTTTGCGGCAGTCTTTGGAATTATATAAAGACCATGAGGGTAATTATCCAGTTGATTTAAATAGTCAACAAGATGCTTTGGTTGGTAGTGGTGGACGAATTTATTTAAAGCCAATGCCAAAAGATCCGCTAACAAAAGAAATTTATAGTTATCAAAGAATTGCGACTAGTAATTATCAAATTGTTTTTAATCTAGAAAGAGATAATAACGGCTACAAGGCTGGTGAAAATAAAATTGATTCAATTGAGGTGATTGAAAAATAGTTTTTAAGTTATTTAATAGAAAAATTATGAACAAACAGATTTGGCTGATTGCCGTAATTCTGGGCGCAAGTTTATTGGCTAGTGCCGGATTAGTATCGCAGACAATTTATAAAACAAAATTATTAGATAACACTCTAACTGTTACTGGCTCAGCTAAAAAAACAGTTAAGGCTGATTTGGGTAAAATTTCTGGTAGCTTTACAAGAACAGTGGCTGTTAATGATTTGCCGAAAGGTTATGGTCAGATGGCAGCTGATCTTAAAATTGTTAAAGATTTTTTTACTAAACAAGGTGTAAGCGAAAAAGATTTGGTAATCTCGCCAGTATTTATGGATCAGCAGTATTCTTATGAGAAAGCAGCTGATGCTCCACAGATGTATAATTTGAGACAGAATATTGAATTGCAGTTAAAGGATGTTGATAAAATAACTAGTCTAGCTCAAGCCGTTCAAGAATTAATTGGTAAGGGAATTATTTTTTCAACTCAATCACCAGAATATTATTACACTAATTTACCACAGGCTAGAGTTGATCTTTTAGGAGAAGCAGTGTCTGATGCTCGAGCTCGGGCTGATCGAATTGCTGGTAGTGGTGGTAGAAGTGTTAATAATTTAAGATCGGCTAGTGTTGGTGTTACTCAGGTTACTTCACTTAATTCAGTTGATAGTATTAGTGATTATGGCTCTTATGACACTAGTAAGATTGATAAAGAAGTAATGATCACTGTTAAAACAGTTTTTGCCTTGCGTTAATTGTTCTATTGATTTGGTGTTATGTTAGTTATTACAATCCCTCCACATGAATGGCACTTATTTTGCGGTATTTTGTGGAGAATTTTAGCAGCCATCTTGTTTTGGTTGATTATTTCCAACATAACTCATGCTTTGACTGGTGCTAAATAATATGATTGATGTAACTATTCTAGCTATTGGTAAATTAAAATCGTCAGCCTGTTTAAAACTGGCTGACGATTATTTTTTGCGACTAAAAAAAATAGCCAAAATTAAGATTGTTGAATTAAATGGTGGTCGTTTTGCGGAAGGGCAAGCTAAGGTGTCGCGAATTCAAGATAGTCAAAAAGTTTTAGAATGGCTCAAGGGCTATGAAGATAGTCAAGTGTATTTACTAGCTGAAAATGGTCAAACTCATGATTCGCTTAGCTGGGCTAAAATGCTGGAACATTGGGATGCTGCTAGTAATAAAATAATTTTAATAGTTGGTGGAGCAGCTGGGCTTGATCCACAAATATTAAACAAAGCCAAGCCTCTATCTTTATCTTCTTTGACTTGGCCGCATGAATTAGCAAGAGTATTATTGTTGGAGCAGTTATATCGGGGCTTATTAATTAATGCTGGTCGTGAATATCATTATTAGATTATGCTCGAAATATCTTCAAAAATAAGTAATCATAATGATTGGCAAAAGATTGGTGAACTAGATTGTGTCCGTCGTTGGTTGACGGTTTATAATGCTGTTAACCAGACGACCTATGATTGCTTGCGAGCTAATTATTTTCAAAGTGAAACCGATGTTTATGCTTACAGGGATAAAGAGTCGGGTCGACCGCTGAGAATCCAAGTTTCTAGGGCTCGAAGAAATACTTTAACTCAGATAATTGAAAAGAAAAAGAATCTCTATTCTTCCGCTGATAAAGCTGATTTAATACTGTTGATTGATTTTCAGGGTGAAAGTTTGTTGGCGGAAATTATCAATTGGCAAAAAAAGCATTTAGAATTGCTTTCTAATGCTGGTTTTTGGGAAATTTGGTTAGTTGGCCATGGAGCCTTGATTGTTGAGCTTTGGCCTGGTCGAGCCTAAAAACGAAAATTATTGATAATTAGGATGAATTTATAATCAAAAATTTTAGCGGCTTCACGACAAGCAGTCATACGTTCAATAAAAATCTGAAAGTAATCCATCGGATCAACCCAGTTAGTATCAATATTAAGCTTAAGAATTATTTCTTGAGTTTTTTTATTAATGCTTAAGTCATTATTGGTAACAGCGTAGTTAACACGATCATGAATATCTTCTTTGATTTTGCGTAAGCTTTTTTGGCGAACACGACTGCGATGGACATCTGATTTATCAGCAATTACCAAAACAGCAGCAATTTTATTGTTGGTTTTTAAATTATTAGTGTCATGATTAGCTATGGCTTGAAGAATTTTGGCTAGTTCAGCTGTTTGTTCAATTTGTGGCAAAAGTATTTGAGATAATAGTAGTGATGACCAATAATGATGCATTTCGCGACCCATAAAATTGCCTAAATCATGACAGTAACCAGAAATAGCAGCTAGCTCTTGTTCTCGATTGGTTAAACCAAGTTCTTTAGCTAATTTTTTTGATCGATCAGCAACAATATTAACATGACGAAATCCATGATCAGTAAAGCCAAGATCTTCTAAATAGCGTTCAGTGGCTTTAATAAAGCCGTTGATTTGTTGATTGTCTTTAATTGTTTGATAAGTTAATTCCATATTATTCTAAGATTATTTTCATCATGAACATAATTATTAAGCCGATAGATAGCCATAATAGTTGAATAAGAGATTTTTTGAGAGTTGTTTCTTTTTGCATTTCAGGTAGCAAATCTGCAGTAGCAATATAGATAAAGCCGCCAGCTGTAAAAGCAAGTAGATTTTGAGTTGACCATTGAGTTTGAAAAATTATCGCTAAAATAGCTCCTAAAACAGCTGACAAAGATGAGAGAAAATTAAGACGAATAGCCTTAGTTCTAGAATAACCAGCATGGAGCAAGACGCCAAAATCACTAATTTCTTGTGGTATTTCATGAATGAAAATAGCAATGGCTGTTGTTAGTCCGAGGATGGGGTTAACTAAAAAAGCATTAGCTAAAACTAGTCCATCAATAAAGTTGTGTAAGAAATCACCAACTAAATTCATGGTTCCTAAGGGGTGGGGGTGGTTGTCGGAAGTTGGAATATGGCAATGGCGCCAATGAATTATTTTTTCTAAAATAAAAAAAGCCAACAAACCAAAGGTTAAAGCAATCCAGGGCGTTATATTGGCTTCTTCAGTTGCTTCTGGCAGTAGGTGGAAAAAGCTATCACCAATCAATGAGCCAGCAGCCAGACTAATTAAGCCAAAATTAATCTTTTTAATTTTTTCGGTTGACCATTTTAGAGTAATAACACCAAGCAAAGAAATGCTGGAGATTATCAAAAGTGAAAGAAAGAGATAAAAATAAAGCATAGTGGTTATTTTTAATCAGTATAAGCGATAAGCAACATAAAAACAAGCAAAGTAAGGGTAACAAAAGTTAGAAATTTTAATAAAACAAATTGATTTTTAGGTTAATAGTTGTTAAATTTAATGACGGTTATTAATAAGTGTTATATATATTTTATGACGAAAAAGAAGAAGAAAATAATTTGGTTTAGCGTGGCAGGAGTCTTTGCTTTAATTGTTGGTTTGTCAATTTTGGGAAATATCAAAAATAATAAGCCGCAGTACACAACCATTAAAGCTGAATTAGGTGAATTAAAGCAGACTGTTAGCTTGACTGGTACGGTTAAACCAGTAAAAGAACTAGCTTTAAATTTTCCAACAACTGGTAAAATAAATAATTTAGCAGTTAAGATTGGTGACAAGGTTCAAGTTGGCCAGCTTTTGGCAGAACTAGATTATACCGGATTGACTTTGCGCAAAAATGAAGCCGAAGCAGGACTGCAAATTGCTCAGGCTAATTTTAATAAACTGTTGGCTGGAGCTAGTCAGCAGGCAGTGGCGGTTAATCAATCTAGTGTTGATCAAGCTATTTCTAACCAGAGGATGGCACAAATTGAGCTGGATAAGATAAAGGGCACAGCAGCGGAAAATATCAGACAAGCTGAAAAAACACTAAATGATTTATTGCTAGCTACTGCCGATACGCCAACTAGTCAAGAACAGGCTGTTAGTACGGCTGAAACCAGTCTTAATAATACTCGTAAAACAGCGCAAAAAAATATTGAAAATAGTCGTAGTTCTGGCTTAATTACTTGTAATGATAAAATCTTGGCCGCTAAAGTTGCGCTAGATAATATTAATACCATCCTTAACGATGATGATGCTAAATATGTTTTAAGTGTTAAAGATTCAACTCAATTGCAAAAAACCAAAGATTCTAGAGATTTAGCTTTAAGTGAGCATCAAGCAGCAGCAACCGAGGTTAGCTCAGCTCGCAGTAAAACCGACGAAGCTAGCTTTAGTAATGCTGCTAGTAAAACTAGTAAATTTCTAGATGAAACATCAAAAGCGCTTGCCTATAGTTATGCTATGCTTGAGGCAACTATTACTAGCAATAATTTTTCTCAAGCCAATCTTGATGCTTATAAAAATATTATTAGCAGTCAGACTAGCCAAATTAATGGAGCAATTACTGCTGTTGAGGCCGCTAATCAAGCTTATCATAATGCCAAATTAAATGCTGAAACATCAATTGCTAGCGCTGAAGATGGTTTAAATCAGGCCAAAGTTGCTTTAGAAAATGCTAAACTAGCTGCTAGAAATAATGTAGCGAGCATTAGATTGGCCAATGAAAGGCAAATAGCTAATGCTCAATCTCAATATAATACAGCTTCAAAATCGGTTGAGGTTGCTCGAGCCCAATTGGCTAGTTTGGTAGCACCGGCTCGTTCAGCTGATGTATCCCTAGCCCAAGCTCAGATTAGTCAAGCTCAGGCCAGTTTGGCTAGTGTACAAAAACAAATTGATGATAGCCGCTTGTTGTCACCAATTGATGGTGTTATTACTCAGGTTAATTACGAAGTTGGTGAACAATTTTCTGGTGGTGGCAAAGCTTTGATTATGGTTTTAGTTAATAATAATTTCGACATTGAAGTTGATGTTACTGAATCAGATATTAATAAAATTAAGACTGGCAATGCTGTCGAGATAACCTTGGATGCTTTTGGTGATGATGTTAAATTTCATGGTCAGGTTTATTTTATTGAGCCAGCGCAAACAGTTATTCAAGATGTTGTTTATTACAAAGTGAAAATTAGTTTTTCTAATGCTCAAGAAATTAAAGAGTGGAGTGAAAATAAGCAAATCCAGATTAAAGCTGGTATGACCGCCAACACGACAATCACTACTAACTACAAAGAGAAGGTTGTCAAAATACCTAGCAGAGGTATTGTAGAAAAAACTGATGGACAGAAAATGGTTCGCCTTTTAAAGAATAATAAAATGGAAGAAGTAAAAGTAAGTTTAGGTCTTAAAGGTGATGAAGGAATGGTTGAAATTGTTAGCGGTGTTAATGAGGGTGATGAAGTTATTACCTATATTAAACAGCCAGCTACTAAGAGTGAATAATTTTTATGGAGAATAAAACAGTAATTGAATTACAACATTTAGGTAAGGTTTATTCTAATGGTGATTTTGCCACTGACGCTTTAGTTGATATCAATTTTTCGATTAATAGTGGTGAGTTTGTTTCCATCATGGGGCCTTCTGGCTCGGGTAAATCAACTTTAATGCATATATTAGGTTTACTCGATCGACCGTCTAGCGGCAAATATTTTTTTGCTGGCCATGACATAACTGAATTATCAGATGATCAATTAGCTGGTTTGCGTAATCATAAAATTGGTTTTATTTTTCAGGCTTTCAATTTACTGGCTAGAACTAGCGTTTTGGATAATGTTAAATTACCAATGCTTTATTCCAAAGATAAGTCTCAAATGGATGAGCGAGCTATTAAGGTTTTGGAAAGCGTTGGCTTGGGGCATCGATTGCAATATTTTACTAATCAAATCTCTGGTGGTGAAAAGCAGCGCGTAGCGATTGCTAGAGCTTTAGTTAACAATCCTGAAGTTATTTTTGCTGATGAACCAACTGGTAATCTTGATTCCAAATCTGGTAATCAGGTTATGCAGATCTTGCAAGATTTAAATCGACAAGGCAAGACTATTATTTTAGTCACTCATGAGACCTTTACGGCTGAACATGCTGGAAGAATTATTCGCGTGCGCGATGGTCAAATTGTTGGTGATGAATTAGTTAAGGAAAGAAGAATGGCTAGTGATGGACAGATTCTTAAATAATTTTTCATGTGGGAAGATATTAAGCAGTCACTAAGTTTGGCCTTACGGGCTTTAACTAGCAATAAAATGCGTAGTTTTTTAACTATGCTTGGTATTATTATTGGTGTTGGAGCAGTAATTGTTATTATGTCAGTTGGTGCAGGGGCTCAATCTTTAATTTTAAATCAGTTAGATAGCTTTGGTAGCGATTTAATCGCTGTCTTGCCCGGTCAATCTGATGAAAAAGGTCCGCCTAGTCAGGCCTTTGGTATTACAACAGTAACTACTTTAAAATATCGTGATGTTAAAGAATTGATAAAACCAGAAAATGTGTCCAATGTTAAAGCAGTGGCAGCTTATTATCAATCTTCAGTTAAGGCTAGTTGGCGAGAAAATGAACACGATACTCAGCTTAACGGTACAACTGATAATTATTTTGAAGTTGTAGGTGGTGAAATTGAATCAGGTCGTTTTTTTACTGAAGAAGAAGTTGGCGGTGCGGCTCGAGTAGCTGTTTTGGGTAGTGACGTTGCTGAGGAGTTGTTTGGTTCAACTAATCCTCTAGGTCAAAGAATCAAAGTTAAAAATCAGTCATTAGAAGTTATTGGCGTCATGAAGAGTCGAGGTAAGGTTGCTTTTTCTGATTATGATGATCAGATAGTGGTTCCCTTGGTTTTTGTCCAGAAAATGATTGCTGGAGTTAATCATATTAGTTTTGCTAGAGTTAAGCTCAATGAACAAGCCGATGTTGATCAGGCTTTAGAAGAAATTAAACAAACCTTAAGAGA
>CAZXQE010000034.1:0-7563 GCA_964643015.1 uncultured Gammaproteobacteria bacterium | reverse complement strand
AGTTAAAATAGGTCATAACACAATTAATAATTCTGATTTTAAGGGCCGTGGCATTGCTAATATGGTTAAGGTTTTGCAAGACTCTTTAAATACAGGCATGGTTTTTGTTTTACGACGAGTTGGTTATGATGTTTTTCGGGATAGCGTTAAAAAATTTGGTTTTGGTCAGGCCACGGGTGTTGAATTAGATTTTGAATCAGAAGGTAGTCTGGTTAATATGTATCGTAAATTTGGTCAGGATATCAATATGGCGACAGCTTCTTTTGGTCAAGGTGTTAATGTGACCACTTTGCAAATGGCCATGGCTTTTGGTGCTTTAGCTAATGAAGGTAAATTAATGAAGCCTTATGTGGTTAAAGAGATAGTTAATGAAAATGGAACAAGATTAACTACTGAGCCCCAATTTGTTAGACAAGTAGTTAGTCCTGAAGCTGCTCGGACGGTCGGGGGCATGTTAGTTAATGTTGTTGAAGATGGTCATGGTAAAAAAGCCGGAGTAGAGGGGTATTATGTAGCTGGTAAGACCGGCACGGCTCAGGTGCCACGTAAGGACGGTCGGGGGTATATTAGTGGTGTCAATATTGGTTCTTTTGCTGGTTATGCGCCAGTAGAAAATCCAGCCTTTGTGATGGTGGTTCGTATTGATCATCCTCGTGGTGTTGTTTGGGCTGAGAGTTCAGCGGCGCCGTTATTTGGTGAAATTGCTGATTTTATTTTAAAATATAAACAAATACCGGCGGAGCGACCGGCTAAAAAATAATAATATGTTGCGAAAATTTTTACAGATAATTTTAAAAGGTTTGGCTCGCCAGGTAATTAATAAATATCAACCACAAATTATTGGCATTACCGGTAGCGTTGGCAAGACCACTGCCAAGGAAGCAACTATTAAAGTTTTGTCAGCAAAATATCGCGTTCGCGGTAATATTAAAAACTACAATAATGAAATCGGCTTACCTTTAACTATTCTAGGCTTGGAATCGGCTGGTAAGTCATTGGCTGGTTGGCTAAGAATCTTTATTAAGAGTGCCGGGCTAATTATTTTTAAACAAAAAGATTATCCAGAGTTTTTAGTTTTGGAAATGGGTGTTGATCATCCTGGTGATATGGATTATTTATTATCAGTCGTTAAGCCAACCAGTGGGCTAGTGACAACAATTGGTCAAGCTCATTTAGAATTTTTTGGTACACCAGAAGGAATTGCAGCTGAAAAAGGTAAATTAATTAAGTATTTACCAACTAATGGTTTTGCTGTTATAAACATTGATGACAAGCGAGTTGCGGCTATGGCCACAAATAGTAAAGCTGAGGTTATTAGCTATGGTTTTGATACTAAAGCTGAGGTTAGAGCTAGTGATTTGAGCTTTAATTACGAGCAGGTTAGTAAATTATCTTCAGACAGTTTGCCGGGTTTGCTTTTTAAATTAAATTATCAAGGTTCAATAGTGCCAGTTGCTATGCCATCAGTTATTAGTGAGGCAGCAGTTTATTCAGCTTTAGCAGCGGCAGCGATTGGTTTAAAATACGGCTTAAGTCTTTTGGATATAGCTGAAGCTTTGCGTGGCTTTCGTCCGCCTAAGGGTCGCTTAAATGCTTTGCCAGGTAGTCAAAAAAGAATTATTTTAGACGATACTTATAATGCTTCACCAACCTCAGTAATTGCAGCCTTAAATATTTTGGGCCGTTTACCAGCTGATAATAAAAAACAAAGAGTGGCTGTTTTGGGTGATATGTTAGAGTTGGGGGCTGATAGCTCAAATGAACATTGCCTTATTGGTCAGACAATTGCTAAATTGCCAATCGGTCAATTGGTTTTAGTAGGATCGTTAGCTAGATTAATTGGTGAAGAAGCTCAGGCTCAAGGCTGGAAAGGTGAGGTTAATTTTTTTGATAATTCTGCCGAAGCAATTAAAGAAATTGATAAAATTATTCCAGAAGCAGCAACGGTTTTATTAAAAGGTTCACAAGGAATGAGAATTGAGAAGATAACTAAAGTTTTGCTTAGTGATCAAAGTCGAGCCAGCGAATGGCTGGTCAGACAGGATGGGGCTTGGCTTAATAGCTAAGAATTAACTAGTTTGTTATAATAGGAGACATATGTATATTCTTTGGCGAATATTTAGAGAAATATTTTGGTTTCCTTTTTGGTGGTATTCACAAGGCTGGTTTAGCTGGATTGGTTATTGGCGAGCTTGGTTAATTAAAACTAGCCGTGGCTTAGCCTTGATGGTCTGGCTAAAAAATCTTTTCGTACCAATGTATGGTCAAAAAGATGTGGCGAGTTTCATTATTAGTTTTTTTATTAGACTAATTCAGATTATTTTTCGTTTAGCTATTTGGTTGGTTTGTTGGCTAATTGCTTTAATTGCTATTATGGCTTGGCCAGCCACGCCATTAGCTATTTTTTATTATCTTTACTTATTATACTATGGCCAAGAGTCGTAATGATAATAATTGGTTAACCTGTCCCCATTGCGGTGGCCATGGTTTAGTTAATGGTGAAAAATGTAATCACTGCAATAGTCAAGGAATTGGCTGGCTTAGTGCTGGCTGGTGGTTTTATGCTAAATGGTCAGATAGTTTATCGCTAGTGCAGCAAAAGAGATTGGTAAAAAAGTTATTTTTGTTATTTGATTTGGTAATATATCTAATAGTTTTTAGTGGTTGGCTTTTTTTTGCTTGGCGTTTTGGTCAGGAAACAAATTGGTTTTCTGATTTAAGTCGAGTAGTTCAAATTTCTTTCTGGATAACGCCAACTGAGATAATTCGCTACTTGGTCTGGACAATTGTTGCTAGTTTGTTTTTGGTTTATCGTCTATCACGTCAAGTGAGCAAAGTAAAAATTCCTGATTTTAATCAAGAAGTAGATGATTTAATTATCGGTAATTGGAATAATGTTAAAAACTTGCCACCAAAGCAAAAAGTTAATGTTATTGAATATTTACCAGAAACAGTGATTGATAAGCTAGGCCAAGCAACAGTAATAGCAAGTAGTTTAAAAGCGGATTTAGTTTCAGCTGATCATTTTTTCTTGGCCTTACTTGACGATTCTAAAGTAAAACAAGCTTTTTTTCGTTTGGGTTTAGAGATTAAAGAAATTGCTGACAAGGTTAAGAAAAATCAGGCCATTGGTCAAGCTAAGAAGGTGATTGGCTTATCTACTGAGGTTCAGACAGCTTTAATTCAGGGGGCTGCTACTGCCTGGAGTAGTAATGAAGCGCCTTTAATAACTGACTTTTTAGCACCAGCGGCTCGAAATAGCCAAGTTGCTAAAGAAGTTGTTTATGAAGCTGGTATCAAAGAAGATTCTTTAGCTAGTATGTCAGAGTGGTTGCACATTAATCAGCGGTTAGCCAAACAATATCGGCAGATTCGTGATATGGCTCAATTTAAGCCAGCTAGTAATATGGATCGGGCTTATACTGCGGTAGCCACACCTTTTTTAAATCAATTTGCTCATGATTTAACCGCTGCTGCTAAAAATAATCAATTGCCACTTTGCGTAGCAAGACACTTAGAATTAAATCAAATTATTGAAGCTTGGTCAGCTGGTCGAATGGGTGTTGTTTTGGTTGGTTCCGAGGGGGTTGGTAAAAAATCAGTTGTCTATGGTTTAGCTCAGTTAATGGTAGCTGAAAATGTTCCGAGTTTTTTGCAGGATAAAAGATTAGTAGAGATTGATTTAGCTAGTCTTTTGGGTGGTGTAGCAGCTGAAGAGGCACAAAACAGATTAGCTAGAATCTTGTATGAAGTTAATCAGGCCGGTAATATTATTTTGTTTATCAATAATTTAGAAAAAATAACGGGACTAACTGTTGGTGCTGACGGTGGTCTTGATTTGTCGGATATTTTAGCTGAAGCGCTGCAGCGTGGAGCTATTCGTTTTTTATCAGCAACCTTAACTGATAATTATCGTGATCAATTAGCGAGGCGTAGTCTAGGTTCAGCTTTGGCCAAGGTAAACATTGAAGAGCCTGATGAACAGCAAATCATGATAATCGGTGAAAGTTGGGCAAGTTATTGGGAAAGATTGCTGGGGGTTATGTTTACTTTTGGAGCTCTGGCAACAGCTAAATTAGCTAGTCAGCGTTATGCTTCCGAGCCAGCTCAGCCAGCTCGTTTTCTAAAGGTTTTAGAAGCGGCCGCACGACAAGTGGTTGCCAGTAGTAAGGATAAAATTGTTAATGAAGAAGCGGTGCGAGCCTATGCTAGCCAAGCTTTTGGTGTGCCAATGCAACAAGTTGGTCAACAAGAAAGTGAAATGTTGTTAAATTTAGAAGCAACCATTCATGAGCGTTTAATTGGCCAAGAAGAAGCGGTGGATATGGTTTCAGCCAGTTTACGTCGAGCTCGAGTTGAACTTCGTGATAGTAAAAAACCAATTGCTAATTTTTTATTTTTAGGTCCAACTGGTGTTGGTAAAACTGAGCTAGCTAAAACTTTGGCTCAAGTTTATTTTGGCGATGAAGAAGCAATGATTCGCTTGGATATGAGTGAGTACCAGCAAAACGATAGTGTTAATAAAATGATTGGCGGTAATGGTGAAAATGGTTATTTAACCGAAGCAGTTCGACAACGACCGTTTAGCTTAATTTTATTGGATGAAATTGAAAAAGCTCATCCAGATATTCTAAATTTATTTTTACAAGTTTTTGATGATGGTCGTTTGACTGATGCTCAAGGTCGAACAGTTGATTTTAGTAATGCTATTATTATTGCTACCTCAAATGCTGGGGCAAATTATATTAGAGAGCAGGTTGTGGCGGGAACTGATTTAGGAATAATTCGTCAGTCAGTCTTAGATAATGAACTAACTAAAGTCATGCGCCCTGAATTAATTAATCGCTTTGATGGGGTTATTGTTTTTAGGCCATTAAATATTTCAGATATGAAGGCGATTACTGGCTTACAATTAAAGAAAATGGAACAGCAATTAGCTGATAAAAATATCTTTTTTCAAGTCACTGAAGCTGGTTTAATGAAAATAGCTGAAGCTGGTTTTGATTCAGAATTTGGAGCTCGGCCATTAAAAAGATTGTTGCAAGATACAGTTAGCAATCAGTTAGCTGAGGCTTTGTTGGCTAAAAAATTAAAACGTCGCGATACTGTTTTAATTAATGATTTAGGGCAAGTAGAAATAGTTTCAGCAAGTGCTCTTTAAACTCTTGCCAAGCAATTTTATTTAGTATATAATGGGCTTTATAATTTGGGGCGCGAATAATTTCGCGTCTTTTAATAAGGAAGAATATAAATATGAGTGAACAAATCATTTCTCGCGAGGGTTACCAAAAATTGGTTGATGAATTAGAGATGCTTAGCACCGAACGCCGTCGTGAAATTGCTGATCGAATTGAGAAAGCCAAAGAGCTAGGTGATTTAAGCGAAAACGCTGAATATAGTGAGGCTAAAGAAGCACAAGCTTTTAACGAAGGTAAAATTATCGAATTGGCTGGTTTATTAAAAAACCTAGTTGTAGTCGATGGCCAAACTAAAGGTAAGGTTGGCATGGGTTCTAAATTAACTGTCAAAAATGGTGCGCTAACTAAGGAATTTACAATTGTTAGTTTTAACGAAGCCGATCCAGTTAATGGTTTGGTTTCTAATGAGTCACCAATTGGCCAAGCTTTTTTGGGCCATTTTGCCGGTGATAAGGTTAAGGTTACTACCCCCAAAGGTGAAGTTGAATACGAAATTGTTGCTATTGACTAGTTGTTTGTTAAAATTGATTTTAAAAAACCGCCCCACTATCTGGTTGGGCGGTTTCTTTTTTGTTATAATTGAAGCAGATTATTATTAGCTTTCTAATATGATTAAAAAAAGATCGGTTTCAGCCAAGACTAAGTATATTTTTGTAGTTGGTGGTGTGATGTCGGGTGTTGGTAAGGGTATTACTGCTGCTTCGATTGGTCGGATTTTAATCAATCGTGGTTTTAAAGTTAGTGCTATTAAGATAGATCCTTATATTAATGTCGATGCTGGAACAATGAATCCGATTGAACATGGTGAAGTTTTTGTGACTGAAGATGGTGATGAAACTGATCAGGATCTGGGTAATTACGAACGATTTCTAAATACCAACATTTACCGAGAAAATTACATGACAACTGGTCGAATTTATCAATCAGTTATTGAAAAAGAGAGAAATTTAGGTTACGGGGGTAAGTGTGTTCAGGTGGTACCTCATATCCCCATGGAAGTTAATAATCGTATTAAGAAGGCGGCTAAAAAAACCGGAGCGGAAATAATGATTATTGAAATTGGCGGAACAGTTGGGGAATATGAAAATATGTTGTTTTTAGAAGCGGCCAGAGTAATGAGATTGCAAGAGCCTAAGAATGTTTTATTTGTTATGGTTAGTTATTTGCCAGTGCCTCATAAGATTGGTGAAATGAAAACTAAGCCAACACAGCATGCGGTTCGGGCTTTAAATTCGGCTGGCATTCAACCTGATTTCATTGTGGCTCGCTCAGATACGCCAATCGATGAGCCACGTCGTAAAAAAATTGCAGTGCATTGTAATATTCATAATGATGATGTTATTGCGGCGCCAGATATTGATTCCGTTTATGATGTTCCAGCTAATTTTGAAAAAAATCATTTGTCAGCCAAAATTTTAAAGCACTTTGGTTTAAAACCGCGACGCAATGATTCGAAGGCTTGGCAACAAATGTCGGAAAAAGTAAAAGAAGTTAAAAATGGTCAAAAAACAGTCAAAATTGGTATTGTTGGTAAGTATTTTGCTTCGGGTGATTTTTGTTTAACCGATTCTTATATTAGTGTAATTGAGGCTTTGAAACATGCTGGGGTGGCTAGTAATTGTCGACCACAGCTAGAATGGCTAGGGGCTGAAGAGATTGAACAGTTAGGAACTTCAGTGCTTGAAAAGTATGATGGTATTGTGGTGCCTCAAGGTTGGGGTAGTCGTGGCCATGAAGGTAAGATAAAAACAATCGAGTATTGTCGGCTCAATAAAATACCATACCTAGGTTTATGCTATGGTATGCAGATGGCGGTTATTGAATTTGCCCGCCATGTTTGCGGCTTAAAAGATGCTGATAGTCAAGAAGCTAATCCTAAAACTAAACATCCAGTTATTCATATTATGCCTGGCCAAGCAGAAATGTTAGCTAGGAAACAATACGGTGGAACAATTCGTTTGGGTGGTTGGCCTTGTCAATTAATGGCTGGAACCCATTTAGCTAAAGCTTATAAAAAGAAGTTTGGAACTGAGAAGATTGTCAGTGAAAGACATCGTCATCGTTATGAATTTAATAATGAGTATCGCAATATTTTAGAAAAAAATGGCTTAACAATTGCTGGTACTTCACCAGATGGACAAATAGTAGAAGCAATTGAAATAACCGATCATCCTTTTTTTATTGGCACTCAATTTCATCCAGAGTATATTTCTCGACCACTTGATCCACATCCATTATTTGTTGATTTTATTGAGAGTTGTTTTAAGAATAAACTTGTAAGAAAAAAATAGTTTTTTATTTGCCCCCAGTGTCGTCTCTATGATATAATTCAGGTATTGAATTATATCATCACACCATATGAATC
>CAZXQE010000033.1:0-7676 GCA_964643015.1 uncultured Gammaproteobacteria bacterium | reverse complement strand
TCTTTGATTAATTTTTTTTCTAATAAGTAGCAAAGGTGTTCAGTAATTGTTTCGGTGGTTAATTCACGCTTGGTAGCAATTTCAGCGATTGTTAGGCCAGCTTGATATAGCTCCAAAGTAGCAAATTGGGTTAATTTAGTTTCAAGAGTAATACCATGACTGGTGGTTGGTGTAGTTGTTTTAAAGCTAGAATAAGAGGTGGTCGATTTCTTTTGATAAAAGTCAGTATTCTTTTTTTCTGGGCGAGAATTACTATGCCGCTTTAGACACCAATCGCAATGACCGCATTCTAGGGCATCAGTTTCGCCAAAATAATTTAAAATATATTGTTGGCGGCAACCTTGATGATAAACATAGTCTTCCATTTGGTCTAATTTGTTTTTGGCAAATTTCATCTTTTCCCTCAGGGCGTTGCGGTCCAATTCAACTTCACTACGATCGCAGCGTTTAAGAATGGTTATTTCGGTACCTTTAAACGGTGGTTCATAAGAAAGTAATTCTTTTTCTTGCAGTTTTTTTAGTAAACGAGTTAGAGAATCTTTAGCGGAGTGGAGTTCTAAAGCTAGATTTTCCAGATTGATAGCTAGTCCAGCCTTGAGTTTATCGGCGTAATTTTCATAAAGATTATTCCAGATTTCGATTGATTTTTTAGCACGACTACCTAAGGCATTTTGACCATCGAGCAAGGTGGTGGTTGGTGAAATCAATTTTAAGCTGGCTTGGCTAGTTTTTTCATAGCTTTTAGCTAAATAACCTTCTTTTTCTAAAACTTTTATAGCTGTGCCAATGGCCAAATCTGGCACATCAAGACTTAATTTTTCTTTTAAACCGTTATAAGTTAAAAGGATATGGTCGTCACTGTGGCTAGTTAAGAATTCGTAAATATCTAAAATTAAATCAATTGAGGGGTTGTCGCCTTCAATAAAAAATTCTTGTAAATAACGGTCTCTAGGGCTATGTAACAATAAGCAGAGACTAGGTTGATCATCACGACCAGCGCGACCAGCTTCTTGGTAGTAGGCTTCAATTGTTCCTGGCATGTCATAGTGAATAACAAAACGTAAATCGGCCTTATCAATCCCCATGCCAAAAGCGTTGGTGGCCACAATAATATTGGCCTGACCGGTCATAAATTGATTTTGTAGGCGTTGTCGTTCTTCTGGTGTTAGTCCGGCATGATAGACAACTGCCGAAGCCCCATAACGATTGATGAATTCGGCCAATTCATCAGCTCGATGTCTAGTGCTGGTATAAATAATACCACTAGCTTCCGGGGCTTTTTCAACAGTGTCTAAAACTAGGTTTTTTTTATTACCATCAGGCGTGCTGATAATGCCAAAATGAAGATTGTCACGAGCAAAGCCAGTGATTAATTCGACTGGATTTTTCATATCCAGCTGTTTAACAATGTCTTGACGAACTTCAGGAGTGGCGGTGGCGGTTAGAGCTAAGACCGGCGGTCGACCTAGGCTAGCAATAAATTGTTTGAGATGTAGATAGCTAGGTCGAAAATCATGACCCCACTGGCTAATACAATGAGCTTCATCAACTGCCACTAAGCTAACTGGAATTTGCTTGATTGTTTTTTGAAATTGCTGGCTATAAAATCTTTCTGGAGCAATGTAAATTAAGCGATAGCCGCCAGCCATAGCTTGCTGTAGTCGTCGATCAGCTTCGGTTAAGCTAATAGAGCTATTAATAAAAGTAGCCGGAATACCAATTGAGTTTAGGCGATCAACCTGATCTTTCATTAAAGCAATCAAAGGTGAAATTACTAAAGTAACACCTGGCAGCAAAAGAGCTGGTAGTTGGTAGCATAAAGACTTACCACCACCAGTTGGCATAATAATTAAGCAGTCTTGGCCTTTTAAGACTTGTTCAATTGTTTTTTCTTGACCAGGTCTAAGTTGGCTAAAGCCAAAATGTAGCTGGAGCAAGGTTGAGAGACTAGTTTGATCCATGATGTTGCTGGTAAAGCAAGAGAGTGTTATTGAGAGCGAGGGCAATAGTTAGTGGTCCAACGCCGCCAGGAACTGGGGTGGCCCAACCATTAATTTGAGGATTTATTGAAGATAAGTCTACATCACCGTAGACTTTACTGTCTTTTTTAGTAATACCGACATCGATAATTAAGTAATCATCTGGCAAATCAATCGGCTTAACACTGTGTGGTCGGCCCAGAGCAGTGATTAATAATTTAGCTTGATCTAGTTTGGCTCTGTTTTGTGGAGTAAGATCATTTAATAATTCTACTTGAGCACCAAATTGTTTTAGAGTTTCGGCTAAATTTTCACTAAAAATACCTTCGTTGCCAACAATTAATACTTTTTGTCCAGCTAAGTCAAATTGCTGTTCAGCAATGATCGTTAAAATAACTCCAAAGACTGGTGGAATAATTGCTTGCGGGTCGTTTTCTTTTAATTTTTGTAGATTTTTTTTAGTAAAACCATCAACATCTTTGTCAGTGGCAATGGCATTAACTAGTTTATCAGTCTCTAAATGGGCTGGCAGGGGTAATTGTAAAAGAATACCGTCAATTAAAGGATCTTGGTTGAGAAAATTAATGGTGGAGAGTAGCTCAGCTTGACTAATATCGGCTGGGCATTGATAAAGATGAGTGTCAATGCCAACTTTTTTAGCTTCGGTTTGCTTGTGGCGAACATAAATTTCAGAATCTGGTCGTTCGCCAACTAAAATAATCGCCAGATTGGGATGTTGGCCATTGAGAGTAAAGACAGTCTGAGCAATTTGATCTTTAATTTTATCGGCCAGTTGGCGGCCATTAATTAGTTGTTGAGTCATATTTTTATAAGCCAGGCGGTGGTAAACGGCGACCCAGGGCAGTAACTTGTTCCTTAATAAGAGCTAGTTGTTCGGGTTGATTGTAATTGGTAATAGCTGAGTCAATCCAAGTGGCAACTTGTTTAATTTCTGTTTCTTTGAAACCTCTGGTAGTAATGGCGGCTGTGCCAATACGAATACCAGAAGGATTGAGTGGCGGTCGCTTATCACCAGGGACGGTTGAGCGAGAAACAGATAAACCAGCGGCTTGCAAAGCTTCTTCGGCTTGGCGACCAGCTAGATCTTGTTTGGTTAAATCAATGACTAGTAAGTGAGTGTCAGTTCCTCCAGAGACAATTTGGTAGCCTTTGTTGGTTAGTTCACTTGCCAGTAACTGAGCA
Source organism: uncultured Gammaproteobacteria bacterium (assembly GCA_964643015.1). Taxonomy (GTDB): domain Bacteria; phylum Patescibacteriota; class Patescibacteriia; order Patescibacteriales; family Patescibacteriaceae; genus UBA1359. Next base: position 4,494 of record CAZXQE010000033.1, on the reverse strand, counting down.
TTAAGAATAACTTGTCGAGCATAGTCTTGAAAATCTGGTTGTAGAGCTTCGCCAAAAGCAATTGCTTTGGCCGCGGTTACGTGATCGTGTGGTCCACCTTGAAGTCCAGGGAAAACAGCGCGGTCAATGTCTTTGGCTAATTCTTTTTTACACATAATCATAGCCCCACGAGGACCACGCAAGGTTTTGTGGGTGGTTGTTGTAACAACATCAAAAATGGTGGTTGGGTTAACTAATTTTTTTCCGGCAATTAGTCCAGCTGTATGAGAAATGTCGGCCATGGTTAAAGCGCCAACTTCGCTAGCAATATTTTGAAAACTAGACCAATCAATTTCGCGACTATAAGCACTAAAGCCGGCCACAATCAATTTTGGTTTAGCTAGTCGGGCAACCTCACGAACTTGATCCATATTGAGTTGTCCGGTTGTTGGATCGACTTCATATTGAACAAATTTAAATAAGCGGCCCGAGATATTGATTGGATGGCCATGGGAAAGGTGTCCGCCGTGGTCTAGTCTTAAACCAAGAACAGTATCACCTGGTTCGAGTAAGGCTAGATAAACGGCTAGATTAGCTGGTGATCCAGATAGTGGCTGGACATTAACATGCTCGGCGCCAAAAAGTTGCTGAGCCCTTTCAATAGCGAGAGCTTCAATTTGGTCAATGATTTCATTGCCGCCGTAGTAGCGTTTGCCAATATAACCCTCACTATATTTATTAGCCAAAGGAGTAGCGAGGGCAGCTAAAACACTCGGAGAGGCGTAATTTTCAGAAGCAATTAATTCCAGTTCATCAATCTGCCGCTGCTTTTCAGTTTCGACTAGTTGACTGATGGCCGAATCATTTATTTTGTTGAACATAATCTCTAATAATATCTTTTAGGTTATTGGTAACGGTGTCTTCTTCAATATAACGTCTTTTTTTAGGATCTTGGTTAATGTTGTCTAAAACTTTTTGTTTTTCTTCTTTAATTTCCAAAAAGTCTTTTAGAATTTGATCATAAATCTCAGCAATGTCTTCTTGACCAATTGATTCAGCATAATTTCTAAATTGCTCAGCTTGTTCAATAATTTGTTTTATTAAAATTGATTGAATAGGATGATCGGCTAATTCGCGCAGGTCATTATCAAGCCATTTTTGTGCTAATTCTTCGGTGTGTTTTAGGTCGCAGCCGATAACAAATAAAGGCACGTTGCGTAGTTCACCGCGGATATTGCTTTCATCTGATTGAAAGTACTTAATTTTAGCTAGTCGATTATTGCTGATATTATTTAAAATGCGATTAATTTTTTTACTTAAACTATTGGGATTACTAGCTGAAGTAACATCAAGGGCAACACCAGAATAATCAGGTATACGTTGATCTGGTTTAGATATTTCTATGATTGAATCAATATGATTGATAAAATCATCGTATTTACAAGTTTTAATAGTATTAACTCGTGGGCCAAAAAAGTCGTTTTTTTCTATTTGGTCATGCAAAATAGCTTCTAAAATATCAGCAATTTTTTTATGCCATATTTCGCTGTCTGAGTTTTGTTCTAAGTGTTTTTGTTTTTGTTGTCTAACCCAATTTAAATCATTGTCAATAACTTCGGCACCATAAAGATCGCGAAAACTTTTAGGATTAATTTTATCAATCCGGTTTGTTTTTCTGGCTTTTTCTAGCAAGTCATTTAAGAAGTTGTTGTCTTTAAATGTCATTTTTTCTTTATGAATTTGCTCGGCTTGTTGATATAAATTTTCTATGGAGACCATATATTTAAGTTAGTTTATTTAACTATAGCACAGGTTTAATTAAATAAGTATGATTTAGGCGATAGCCAAATTTGCGATAATAATTGCGAACACCAACTCCAGAAATGACGGCTATTTTTTTGTAGCCATGACGTTGGGCAATTTTTTCAGCCTCTTTAACTAATCTTTGACCAAGGCCGCGATGCTGAACAGTACCTTTGGTGCCAACTGGTTGAAGTTGGCCGTAAACATGAAGTTCGCGAATAATAGCGCAAGCTTTTAAATGTTTATTTTCAGTATCTTGAGGCAAACGTAGACGGCAAAAACCAAATAGTTTTTGTCGGTCAAGGCTTTCCCAACTAATAAAATATTCCCAACCATTACCAGCTTGATATTTTTTAATAACTAATTCTAGTTGTTTTAATTCGGCAGTTGTTTCTCCAGCTTCGCGACAACGAATACACTGACAGCTGACGCCTTGTTGCTGAATAATTTGTCGCAGATTGGTTATTTTGTTGCCAGCTTCAATTGACTCCTCGGGAATATCACGAATTAAGCGAATAATGCGAACATAGGTTGGGGTTGATTCTTTGCATTCTCTGATAACTCGAATTAATTCTTCGTCGCTATAGGGTTGATATTGACCGTTTTTCCACCAGTCATAAAGTTGGCTGCCCTTAACAACCACAGTTGGGTAAAATTTAATTTGATCTGGTTGAAAATGAGGATCATTAAAAAGCTGCCGATACATTTCAATATCATGGTTGGGGGTTGAGCCAGGCAGGGCTGGCATAAAGTGGTAGGTAATTTTAAAACCCCAATCCCTCAGGAGTTTAGTGGCCTTGGTAATACTAGTGACATCGGCAGTTCGACGATTGAGACTAAGTATTTTATCATCAATTGCTTGTACTCCAATTTCAACTCGAGTACAGCCGAGGAAACGAAAATTATCTAGTTCCTTGGGAGTTAAGCAATCTGGTCTGGTTTCGAGCGTTAGGCCAATAATGCGATATTCAGCTGATTCATTGATTTTTTGCTCTTTAGTTACAGCCTTCTGTAGCTTGCTGAGAGATAGGCTCTGTGGATAGATTCTTGATTTTTGGCCATAAGTATTGGCGGCAGCAAAACAGTTGGCAATATACCAGTATTGATATTTTAAAGGTAGATAAGACCAAGTGCCGCCAATAACAATTAGTTCGATTTTATTGGGTTGATGACCGTTGGCCAGTAGAGCGCGGAGACGATAGTTAACTTGTTTATTGGGGTTATAATGGCAGTGCATAGCGCGCATGACGGCTGGTTCATTGGAAAGATAGCTGGTAGGGACATCGCTTTGCTGGGGACAGTAAAGACAATTGCCAGTGCAAGGCCAAGGCTTGGTTAGGACGGCGACTGGTGCTACGCCGGACATAGTACGGATTGAGCGGCGACGTAAAAGCTTGGCAAATTTTTCATTAGCTTTAATTTTACCAGCGGCCAAGAGTTGCTGATAGGTTTTTAGTAACTCGCTATTATTAATCATTGGCTGGCCAGAAATCTCAGCGTAATGGCGCTTCAAAGCAGTCAGATCATCTCTGGTTTGCGGTTGACTATTGATTAGCTTGATTAGAGCTTGTTCTGATTTGATATCCATTCCAGCGGGTGTTATACTAAGGCTTAGTAAGTATACTAATTTAATCACAATTATATGGGTAAGACAAGGTATTTTAGTAGTTTAATTTTAGCCATGACCGTGTTCTTTTTACCATTAGCAACCAGAGCTTTTACTGTTCATAGTGGTGCTGATTTGGTTTTTAGCGCTAATGATAAATTTGATGGAACAACTTATGCAGCGGCGGAAAGAATAACAGTTGATGCCCCATTACCCGGTGATTTGATTTGTGCTGGCCGTAAAGTTGTTATTAATCAGCCAGTTGACGGCGATGTCATTTGTGCGGCTAGTGATTTGGCTATTAATGCTAAAGTTTCTGGCAATATTCGTTCCGTTGGTGAAAATGTCAGAATTGATAGTCAAGTTGAACGAAATTTAATGTTAGCTGGAGCTGATATCGTACTCGGTGATAAAGCAGAAATTAAAGGTGAAACAGTGGTGGCGAGTGAATTTTTTGAAAGTCGAGGCCAGTATTTAAAAAGTGTTTTAGGTACTTTTGATCGAGCTAGTTTGTTTGGTAAATATGCAGCACCGATTAGATTTTTTGCTTCTTCAGAAAATAAAGATAGTTTACAGGTTATGCCTGGTGCGAAATTGGAAAAAGATTTAACCTATACTGCCTATCAGACTGTTAAAATTAATGATCAAGCCGAAATTAAGGGTCAAGTTATTAAAAAAGATTGGCCAACTAAACGAGCGGGTAAAAAAGAAATGGCAGTCAGTGTTATTTGGAAAACGATTTTACAAATTTTCATGTTATTGTTTGTTAGTTTAATCGTTATTAGTTTGTGGCCACGAGCAACCAAAGATTTACTCGAAAAAGCTGAGCAGCAGCCAGTTAAGATTGCTTTAAAAGGCTTGCTACTGTTAATTGCTATGCCAATTGCGGCGTTTATTTTAATCTTTACCGTAGTGGGTCTACCTTTAGCCTTGATAATCTTTATTATTTGGGGTTTATTATTGTATTTAGCTAAGGCAGTGATTGGCTATTGGCTTGGTCGTAAGATTTTGCCACGAGCTAAAAATAATATTTGGCCATTAATTGTTGGTGTTAGTGTTTTATTGATCGCAATAAAAGTGCCTTTAATTGGCTGGTTATTGGGAGC
>CAZXQE010000032.1:0-7692 GCA_964643015.1 uncultured Gammaproteobacteria bacterium | reverse complement strand
GGTACCTTTGCTTCACAAATTAATCGTATTCAAAAAATCTTCTCTCTAGCAGAAAAATTTGGCCGAAAGATTTATCTACAAGGTCGCAGTATGAACGATAATGTTGAAATTGCTAAACAAATCGGTTACATGAAGTTTAATTCACAAACTATCATGTCTGATAGCGAATTACGTCATCTACCAGATAACAAGGTAATTATTTTAGGTACTGGAGCTCAAGGTGAAAATAATGCTTTTCTAATGAAAGTGGTTAATGGCGAGCATCGCACTGTCCGCTTAAAACCAGGCGATACCATTATTTTCTCTTCCTCAGTTATCCCTGGTAATGAACGCAGTATTCAAAGCCTTAAAGATCAAATTGTCCGACAAGGTGGTAAGGTTATCCATTACGAAATGATGGATGTTCACGCTGGTGGTCATGCCAAACAAGAAGATTTGAAATTGATGATGCGTTTACTCAAACCGCAATATTTTATGCCAATTGAAGGCAACCATTATCTACTACAAGCTCACGCTGAACTAGCTCAACAAGTTGGTATTCCGAGCGGCAATATTTTTGTGGCTGACAATGGTCAAGTAGTTACTTTGGAACGTCGTGGCCGAGAAATTTTTGGTCAACTAACCAAAGAAAAAGTTAATACTGACTATGTCATGGTTGACGGCCTTGGTGTTGGTGATGTTTCTGATATCGTCTTACGTGATCGCAAAACAATGGCTGAAGACGGCATGATTGTGGTTATTGCCACCATTGATTCTAAGACTGGCGATCCAATTGGTAACCCTGATATTATTTCTCGCGGTTTTATATACATGAAAGATAATAAAGATTTAATTCAGGATACTCGCATGAGAATCAAGAAAATCGTTAAAGAAACTGACTTTCTAACTGGCACAGTTGGTAAAAACATTAGTGGCGATGACGATCAATTAAAGAACAAAATCCGTAACGATGTTAGCCAGTTCTTGTTCAATAAGACTAAGCGACGACCAATGGTTTTACCAGTCGTTATCAAAGTCTAGAAATATCTAGACTTAAATAATAAAAACAGCCTCGCTTTGGGGCTGTTTTTTAAAACAAAAAACGCCCAACGGGCGCCTTCTGTTTTGTGCGACACTAACAATAAAGCTAGATAACTGTATTATAACAAAATGCTAAATAATGGTCAATAGTTATCGGCCTTTTAGCGCTCATCACCGCTACCATGTAATTGACCTCTTTCTTGGCGAGAAAAAAGCTTGGCTAAATTATCTTGAGCCACCTGATCTAACGATAGTTCCAACTCTGTAGCCAATTGAGCTAAATACCATAAAACATCACCCAATTCTTTGGCAATAGCTTGGCGATTGTCATCATTTACTTCGCCAGCTTGGTCACGAAATAATTTTTTAACTTTTTCGACCACTTCACCACTTTCACCAGCCAATCCTAAAGCTGGGTAAACAAAACCTTTGCCAATGGCTGGATAAACAGCAGTTTGACGGCTAAGCTTCTGATATTCATTAAATTCCATAAAATTATATTATTTTAAATTAATATTTTAACCCCCATAGTTAACAGAGTAACAATTATAGCTGCTACAACAACCCCAATAAAAATCGGCCAAAAGGCTTTACGAGGCGGTACACCAAAAAGCCAAGCAGCAACTGAGCCAGTCCAAGCTCCAGTCATTGGTAAAGGAATGGCGACAAATAAAAACAAAGCGATCAAGCCGTATTTTTCAAACTTCTGCCAAGTTTTGCGTCTAGTTCGTTGAAAAACCGCTTCAATGATTTTAGTCGTTGTTTTAGAGTATTTCTGCGACAATTCAACCACCTTATTTAAACAAAACATGACTAGCAAAATCGGCAAACTATTGCCAATAATGGCCAAAATCATAGCCTTAATCGGATGGAGATGCCAAACTGTAATAGCTACAGGAATAGTAGCCCGAAGTTCGGTTACTGGCACGGCTGAATAGAGTAAAGTCCAGAGTTCTCTGGAATTAACTATTTTTTCTAAGATTTCTATCATTGTTTTAATTATTAAATAAGTCGACTATCATAAGCCCAATGTAATAACGCTTGACGCTGACGACGACGACAATTCAAGTCACCAGGCAAACAATATTTTTTGATTTGAGCAATATGTCTAGCCATTGCTTTCCAGCGTTTAATCTGTCTTTGATCGTCCTCATGGCGACGCCCCAAATAATAACGGCAATACCATTGAAACCAACCTCTAGGATCATCGGGGTGAATCCAGCCCTTGCTTTGCCAAACAGCTAGCGGCTGACTAGCATTAACACCAAAATAATTTAATTCAGCTCGATGCTCCCGAGAGCATAATTTGGCTTCCTTAAACCACTCCGGCGGAAATTCTTTTTGACAATCAGTCAGATATCGCCCACCAAAAATTCCCAAAGCTAGCATTTCTTTTGGCGTTAACTGTGGCCTAAAATCGCTAGCAAAATTATGCCCACTTGGCTCCGTTAATTGATAACGATAACCTTGCTGCATTTTATCATTAACAACCACCCATCGACTGGGCATAAAAATTATTGATTAATAATTTCAATAAAATTATTAATTTCACTGGAATAATTATCTTCAAGCACTTGCTTGGTTCGAATAGCCATAGTTGCTTTTGATTGACGATTGATAGCTGCTGCCATTTTACCAAATAAGCCTTGATCATTAGCTCCACCCATGGTGCAGAAAAAAGCTAACTGTTTTATTTTGTCTTGATATTGTTTTAAAAAAGTCCTAACGGCCGGTGCCATATTGCCAGCCCAGATTGGAGTACCCACAACAACACAGTCATAAGTACTAAAATCATTATTAAAAGTCTGAATTTCAGTCTGCTTACCAGTCAAAGCTTGCCAACAAGCCTTCATATAACCAGAAAAACCTTGTCTAGGTTGACTATCGGCTAGTTCAATAATTTCCCAGCCCGTCTTTTCTGCTATTTTTTGCGCTAACTGCTTAGTCACTCCACTTCTTGAATAAAAAACAATCAAATTTTTCATAAATATTTATTTTAAAAAACCGAAATACTTTAAAACCGCTAAAACATTTGGGGCTAATTTTTCCTGATTTAATTCCTCAGGAAAAAGCCAGCGCCATTCTTTAGTCTCATTTCCAGGACAAATATCGCTTAATCTTTTAGCTAAAAAATGAGCCAAAACAACGCTGATTTTTTGACCATCACTTTCTTTTTCTGTATAGAAGAAGAACGGTTGCTCATTTAAAATCTCAATTTCTAAGCCCAATTCTTCTTTGGCTTCACGAGCAGCGGTTAGTTTTATGTCATCTTCAAAATCTTCAACTCGACCACCACAAAATTTCCAAAAATCATCTTTAACGTCTTTCACTAAAAGGACTCGACTATCTTCAATAATTACTGGGCCAGAAGCAAAAATTATGGCCATAGATTTATAATTGATCAACTATCTTAACATCTTGCTCAACTGGTGCTTCTTGTTCGCTAAAAGTAAATTGAGCACGAACTTTTTGACCAGCCAAAACCTGCGGCAACCAAAATTCATCATCAGACCACATTTCTTGATAAGGAATATTTTCAATAGCAAACCACTCCGGTTTCATTTCTTCAGTTTCCATTGGATTACCCTCCCAACTTTCGACTAAATAGGCATGAACTTGCTGATTGAAGCCAGGGTTGTGAGGAAAATAAAAATCAATAATAGCTACTTTGTTCAAATCAGTAACATCAACACAAATCTCTTCCTGAGTTTCTCTAATAGCTGTTTCTTCAATGGTTTCACCAAACTCCATTTTACCACCAACGCCATTCCAGCGGTTAATACCAAAGCCACGCTTTTTCATGGCTAAACAAATTTCAGTGATTTTGTCAGCATTCTTTTTGACTAAAAAAACTAAGCTCACTTGACGCAATTTTTCTTCACCCCAACGCCAACGAGGCTTTTCGCCAGTTTTATAGGAAACATAAATCAAAGCCAAAGTTATAACCAACACCCAGGCAAAATAGCCAAACGGCCAGCGCTCAATATACTCTGGAAAAAAACTACCAGTACCAATTAATAGCAGAGCATAAACAGCAATTACTAACCAACCTTGCCAAGTGACCGGATACCAGCCATAACCATATTTTTTCGCCTTAAACCAAAGTTTTTTCATATTTTTATTGTTTAATAAACTGCTCTTTTAATTTTTCCAAATCAATCTCAATAAACTTACTAAAAAAATTAGACAAATTTCTTAAATCTCGTTCTAATAGCTCATTATACTCAGGATGGTGCCTGATATCAACGGCTTGAGGGAAGTCAATTAGATAGGCTTTCTCTTGCCAAAGAAGCACATTATACTCTGATAAATCAGCATGGACCAAGCCGGCTTGCCATAAAATTAACATGGTCTTTAAAACCTGCTTAAAAATATCTTCTGCCTCGTCTTTAGTTAGCTTGATATCACATAACCGCGGAGCAACCACTGTTCTATCTCCTAAAAGTTCCATGACAATTGCGCTTTCACTACAAAAAATCGGTTGAGGGATTTGCGCTCCTTGCTGATACAGTTTTTCTAAAAGAAAAAATTCTCGTTTCAGCCAATTATCCTGCTTCAATTTTTTAGCAAACTTATTACCCTTAGCTACTGCTTTACGCTGTGACAAACGATGATAATTTTTGCCAGCCAGATATTGATCAGCTTTACTAAAGTTCTTTTCATTGGGATCACGATAAATCTTGATTGCCACCAACCCCCCATCAAAAAGGGCGCGATAAACTTCCGCCTCTTTACCAGATTTAATTTCGGAGACAATCTCGAGCTGATGGCCAGATTTTTTGATCTGTTCAACTGTTTCTTGTAAATAATCACTTTGCATAATTTCATTATACCCTATTTCTATTTTTTATTGAAAAAAGCGGCTCCCATTTGGGGAAACCGCTTCAAAGTTAATTGATGTAGGCAGCCAAAAAACGGCCACCTTGTTGTTTTAAAAAGTTAATCATTGGTAACTGCTCCTCATTATCACGAGAAAGAATGTTTTCACGCAAATTATAATAACAGGAGTCAATAATCTTACCAGCTTGATCAACAACATTAAACCGACCGTTAACTAGACTACCGATCGTTTCTAAACGATAGTTTTCATTAATAAACAAAGCTTTTAAAATGTGACCATAATAAAAACTAAACTTACTCGGTTGGCTTAAGTCCGGTACTAATTCGAGCAAACTCTCATAGCCTTTGTTTTTTAATAAACAAACTGCGGCTAAAATTAAATCATCGGTCCAGGCCATCGAAGAAAGCTCTTCCGACATAACTTCTAAATCAGCTGGACTGTTGTTATAAGGAACATCGTTGTTCTCTTGCCAACAGCCTAGGACGCCACCTAGATTAGTCAGTACAACTCGCCTCTGACCACGACCTTCGAAAACATGCCACAATCTAGCTGTTCGGCAATAGCTTTGGCCGCTAGACAATAATAATTCAAACTCCTCGTATTCACGATAAGTTGCCATAATCCACCTCCTTGATTTTTTATTGGCAATGCTAAAACTTACTAATTTTTTGCTTTTTTGTCAAATAAATTAAACAAGTCCTTGAGCCATCATTGCATCAGCGACTCGCTTAAAACCGGCAATATTAGCCCCTTTAACATAATCAATCTCTCCGTCTTGTCGACCATTTTCAACAATTTTAGCATGAATATCGCGCATAATTTGCTGCAAATTTTGATCGACTTCCTGGCGAGACCAAGACAAACGCAAGCTATTCTGGCTCATTTCTAAACCCGAGACAGCTACACCGCCAGCATTAGAGGCTTTACCAGGAGAAAATAAAACATGCTTATCTTTAAAAACTTTCAGCGCCTCTGGAGTGGTTGGCATATTAGCTCCCTCACCAACCAAAATAATACCATTAGCGATCATTTGTTCAGCGTCAGTTTGGCTAATTTCATTTTGCGTGGCACAAGGTAATACTATATCAGCCTTTATTTTCCATGGCCGTTGGCCAGCTAAATATTCGGCGCCATATTTATCCGCATATTCTTGAAGCCGCCCGCGACGAACATTTTTTAGATCCTTAATATAGGCTAATTTTTCTAAAGTAATGCCACTCGCATCATAAATAGTACCATCTGAATCAGACATGGTGACGACTTTAGCCCCAAGCTGGATAGCTTTTTCAACCGCATACTGAGCCACATTACCAGATCCAGACACCAAAACTGTTTTACCAGCCAATTCTTGATTTTTAGTCTTCAACATTTCAGCAACAAAATAAACTAGACCATAGCCAGTCGCTTCGGTGCGAATATTACTACCACCCCAACCCAGTCCCTTGCCAGTTAAAACGCCACTATATTCATTTTGCAAACGTTTGTACTGACCAAACAAATAACCAATTTCTCTAGCGCCAACCCCAATATCACCAGCGGGAACATCGGCATCAGCCCCAATATGACGATAAAGCTCAGTCATAAAGCTCTGACAAAAACGCATTATTTCCAAGTCAGTCTTGCCGTGTGGATCAAAATCACTACCGCCCTTGCCACCACCTAAGGGTAGTCCAGTTAAACTATTTTTAAAAATCTGCTCAAAGCCAAGAAATTTTAAAATACTTAAATTAACCGTTGGATGAAAACGAAGTCCGCCCTTGTAAGGACCAATGGCGCTGTTAAATTGAACTCGAAAACCACGATTAACTTCAATCTGGCCAGCTTCGTTAGTCCAAGGCACACGAAAAATAATCGCTCGTTCTGGTTCAACTAAACGCTCGAGTATTTTTTGTTCAGTATAGATTGGATTTTCATTTAAAAAATCGGTTAGTGATTCCACCACTTCCTCAACCGCCTGAATAAATTCGGGTTCGTTAGGGTTTTTGGCACGGACAGTGTCAATAAATTCTTGAGCGTTAAACATATATCAACTTTAAATATAAACAAACTTATCTTTTCATACTCTGCCTTAGCGGCAAGGCATCGTAGTCATCAAAACTATCATCATTTAAAAATCTTTCTTCTGCTTGATAGTCCTCTAATTTAGTACAACGAAAAACAAAATCAGTATTTTCACTTAAATATTTCAGTAAATCATCAATATCTTCAATTCTTTCGGGAATTTGTTGTTTTTGTTTGAGACTCTCTAGATAGCGCAAAGCAACATTATAGCCAGTATCAAGAGCTCGATCTAGATGCAAGGCTATGTCAAAGGCACCAATTTCTTGAAAATAATAAGGCTCATCATTATCCAAAATATAGTCTTTTTCAGCAGCAAACCGTAAAGCCTTAGCCAATAGTTTTGGTTTAATGTAGTATGGCCGATCTTCGTCATAAGACGCCTGTAGTTGACTATCCGTAAAACGAATAATTCCTCGGATTGTATCTAGCAAGCATTGTTTAGTAAAAAGAATTTTACCATCCAAAACCAAGACCTCATTTATAGTAAAATCTCTGGTTAAAAAATAGTCATCAGCTATCTTTTGCACTCCATGACCATTATCATAATCATCGGGCGAATATTTTTGGGCTAATTTTTGACTAAGCTCACTATCTTCATCATCGCCAGCAAAAACTAAATCAATATCACGGGGTTTGACCTCCTGATTAATGCCCAATTTTCTTTCGAGCATTGCCCGCGCTGCTCCACCATGATAAACATAACCAGCTGGTAATTTATCGAGTTGATAATCACTCTCTGTCAAATCTAGTTGAAAAAAACCATCAGCAAC
>CAZXQE010000031.1:0-7718 GCA_964643015.1 uncultured Gammaproteobacteria bacterium | reverse complement strand
CACTCTTGAGTTGCCAAGTATAATAAGCAACTTTAGCTAAAAAAACCACAAAAAATAAGGCTGCTAAACTGCTGACAATTATCAATAAAACACCCCACCATCGATTATACCAATGACGCGGCTTTCGACTACGGTCGATTACTAGCTGATTGAATCTAGCTTTCCAGCCAGAACTAACCTCGTCTGAGGTTGTTAATAATGGGGTTTTAACTTTTTTTTCCATTGCCTGTTTAATTAATTTAGGCTATGCTGATATTATAACAGATTTCTTTATTCAATGAAAATAATTACTTGGAATATTAATGGCTGGCGGGCAATTTGGCAAAAAGGTTTGAAAGATTTTATTGCGCAAACTCAGCCAGACTTACTAGGCCTGCAAGAAATTAAAATCGGTGATAATTTATCAGGGGAGTGGAGTGATAAATTACCTGGTTATAATATTTACTGGCATGGAGCAAAACGACCAGGCTATAGTGGAACAGCTGTTATTGTCAAACAAAAGCTTGCACCCATTACAGTAACTAATGGTTGGGGAGAAGAGGTGTTTGATAGTGAAGGTCGTTGCCAAATAGTTGAAACAGCTAATTTTTTTTGGCTCAATATTTACTTTCCCAATGCCAATGGCGAACTGAGTCGCTTGCCTTATAAACAAGCCTTTAATCAAGCTTTACGTCAAAAAATTTTAGACCTCGAAAAAACAAAACCAGTTATTCTTAGTGGTGATTTTAATGTGGCTCACCAACCACTAGACCTAACTAACCCCAAAAGCAATGAAGGTAGTGCTGGTTATACTCTAGCTGAGCGACAATTTTTTGATCAATTATTAGCTGACGGCTGGATTGATCTTTGGCGACAGCGCCATCCAGAAAAAATTGGCTATACTTGGTGGAGTTATCGCTTTGGGGCTCGCCTCAAAAATATTGGTTGGCGAATTGATTATTTTTTGATTAGCCCCAAGTTGATTAATAAAGTAAAAGATATTAAAATACTTAGTGAAATACAAGGTTCGGACCATTGTCCGGTCGAATTAATAATCTCTTAGGTTATGACTGAAAAATATCAACATCACGAATTTGAAACTCGTTGGGAAAAAGCTTTTCAAGAGGCTGGCCTATATCAAACCAACAGCACCTCAGCTAAGCCCAAATTCTATGTTCTCGACATGTTTCCTTATCCCTCTGGAGTTGGACTTCATGTTGGACACCCTAAAGGCTATATTGCTACTGATATTATTGCTCGTTATTATAAAATGCGTGGCTTTGAAGTTCTGCACCCAATCGGCTGGGACGCTTTCGGTTTACCAGCCGAAAACTATGCTTTAAAAAATAAAGTCAACCCTAGCATTTCGACTGCTGCTAATGTGGCTAATTATAAACGCCAGCTAAGTATCTTGGGGTTATCCTACGATTGGTCTAGAGAAATTAATACTACCGATCCCAATTACTATCATTGGACTCAATGGACTTTCTTAAAATTTTATAATTCTTATTACGATCAAGAACAAAAACAAGCTCGACCAATTGAAGAATTACCAATTCCAGAAAATCTAAGTGAAACAGAGCATCGCCAATTCATTAACGATCATCGCCTAGCCTATGAATCGGATGAGCCAATTAATTGGTGTCCATCGTGCCAAACTGGACTAGCTAATGAAGACTTAGAAAATGGTAAATGCGAGCGTTGTGGTAGTGAAATTGAACAAAAGTCATTACGTCAATGGGTGATTAGAATTACCGACTACGCCGATCGTCTCCTTGATGATTTGGCCCTTTTACCAGAATGGGAAGACTCCATTAAAGAAATGCAAAAAGGCTGGATTGGCCGCAGTCAAGGCGCTGTAGTTGATTTTCAGATCAACGATTCCGAAAAAAATCTCGACAAATTAACAGTTTTTACCACCAGACCAGATACTTTGTTTGGTTGTAGCTATGTGGCTATTTGCCCGGAACATCCTTTACTAGAAAAAATCAAAGCAACTATTCATAACTGGACCGAAGTTGCCCAATATATTGAACAAGCTAAAAACAAAACCGATCTTGACCGCACTGATTTAAATAAAGACAAAACTGGCGTTGCCCTTGTCGGTTGCCAAGCCATTAATCCAGTCAACGGCCAAGCTGTGCCGATTTTTGTGGCTGATTATGTTTTAAGTGGCTATGGTTGCGGTGCTATTATGGCAGTTCCAGCCCATGATGAACGCGATTATGACTTTGCTCAAAAATACAACCTACCAATTAATCGTGTCATTTCTGGCGACACGACAGAGCTACCATATACTGGCACTGGTAAATTAATTAACTCTGACTTTCTTAATGATTTAACCGTCGAAGCCGCTACTGAAAAAATAATTACTTGGCTAAAAGAACGGGGAGTTGGCCAAAAATATACCACTTATCGTCTTAAAGATTGGACTTTTTCCAGACAGCGTTATTGGGGCGAGCCAATCCCAATGATTCACTGTGATCATTGCGGTACCGTGGCTACGCCTGAAAATCAACTACCTTTAGCTTTGCCAATGGTTGAACATTATGAACCAAGCGGCACTGGCGAATCGCCACTAGTTAATATTACTGACTGGCTAGAAACAACCTGTCCACTTTGTGGTCAGCCAGCCAAGCGAGAAGCCAATACTATGCCTCAATGGGCTGGATCGTCTTGGTATTATCTACGTTATATCGACCCTCAAAACAAACAAGTTCTAGTTGATAAAAATCTAGAAAAAAAATGGTCACCAGTTGATTTATATGTTGGTGGGGCTGAGCATGCTACTAGACATTTAATTTATGCTCGATTTTGGCACAAATTTCTTTACGATATTGGCGTGGTTAGTTATCCAGAACCTTTCACTAAGCTGCGTCATGTTGGCTTAATCATGGGCAATGACAGCCGTAAAATGAGTAAGCGTTGGGGTAATGTTGTTAATCCTGACGACATGATTGAACAATTTGGCGCCGATGCCCTGAGACTTTATGAAATGTTTATGGGACCCTTTGATCAATCCTGCGATTGGAATACTAATGGACTAGCCGGTACTCGTAAATTTTTAGAAAAAGTCTGGTCACTACAAGATAAAGTTTCTGACCAAGCTAGTGACTCCAAAGTCCAAAAATTACTCCATAAAACCATCTTAAAAATCAGTCAAGATATTGAACAATTTAAATTCAACACCACTGTTAGTGCTTTAATGATTCTAGTGAATACTTTAGTTGAACAAACTACCATAAATCGCCAAGATTACCACAAATTATTAATAGCCCTGTCGCCGTTAGCACCTTATATTAGCCAAGAATTATGGCAAAAAACTGGTGGCTCCGGCTTTATTATTCAAGAATTGTGGCCTGAAATTAATCCCCAAGATTGTCTAGATGAATCGATCAATTTAGTTGTTCAAATTAATGGCAAAACTCGCGGAACAATTGAACTGCCAGCTACTGTTACTGAGGAAGATGCTTTAGCTGCTATTAAAGCTGATGACAACTTAAACCGTTACTTAATCGAAGCAACTATTCGCAAAATCATTTTTGTACCGGGCAAACTAATTAACTTGGTTTTTTAATTTTATGCCAATTACGCTATCAGCCGCTGAATTAAAAAGAGAAACCGAACAATTAGGTAAGCTTTACGGCGTTGCCCCTCAACACAGTAAAGGCCAAAACTTTCTTATTGAACCCAAAGTTTATCAAACCATAATAAAAGCCGCCGAGCTACAGCCAGTTGATGAAGTCTTGGAAATTGGTCCAGGCTGGGGTTTTTTAACCATGTCGATTGCTGAAAAAAGCAAACGGGTTGTTAGCGTTGAGCTTGATCATCGTTTAGCTGAATTATTGCCTGACCGTTTAACAATTGCTGGACACAATAATATTAAAATCATCAATCAAGATATTTTAAAAACTGTTATCAACCGACCTGATTTAAACAACAGCGACAAACTTAGCAATCTTGATATTGCCTCTGACTATAAAATTGTTGCCAACTTACCTTATAATATTACTTCTGTTTGTTTAAAAAGATTTTTAGCCGGAGAAGTGGAGCGGCCTAGCCTGATGGTTGTTTTAGTTCAAGACGAAGTTGCTCATAGATTAACCGCCAAACCAGGTGATTTAAGCTTGCTCGGTTTGATGGCTCAGTATTATAGCCAACCAGAGTATATTGCCGCTGTCCCAGCTAACAATTTTTTACCCAAACCAAAAGTCAACAGTGCTATCGTCCGCTTTCGTTTAATTCAACCAGCTTTGTCAATTAAAAAAGAAAAACTATTTTGGCGCTTGGCTAAAATCGGTTTTAGCGCTCGACGAAAAATGTTAAAAAACAATCTAGCCGCTGGATTAAATCTTGATGAAAAAATTATTGCTACAGCCCTAGAAAAAACAGGTCAAAAAGCAACCTGTCGTGCCCAAGACTTAAGTGTTAAAGATTGGATAAATTTAGTTGCCCTACTTGAGAAAATTGTGATATAATTACCATAATCAATTAATTCGATTTTCTTTATCGACAATATGGCTCACAACAACATTCCGGACAGCAAACACCCCATGTCACCGGAAGAATTTGCTATGTGGAAAGCGGCTCGCCGTTCTCAAAGGCAAAAAAATCTTGCTCTAGCCGGACTCAGTACCATCACCGTTGCCATATTGGCAATGTGGTTTTTGCAATTCAAACAAAACATCACCGCACCACTTTACCGTCAGCTCGGCTTCAATAATAATCAGGAAATTGAAACAGCTTTACAAAATAAAAATGAATCCACTCAAAGTCAACAGCAAGACGAAGCCCTTAAAAATGTTGACACCGATAAGGATGGCTTAAGTGATTATGATGAATTAAATATTTATAAAACATCACCTTTTATTGAAGACAGCGATAGTGATGGTGTTTTAGATAAGGTTGAAATTGATCGCGGTCAGGACCCCAATTGTCCAATCGGTAAAGACTGTAGCGGCTCTATTTTAACCAATCCGGTTGCCACTGATAATACTGATAAAAATAATACTGCTAGCATTACTCCAGCCACCGATATTACCACTAACAGCAGTAGTGCTTCTTCAATTGAATCTTTACTGCCAACCGATGCTGCTAGTCTGCGTCAGGTTTTAGTAGAGTCAGGGATGGATAAAACTGTTTTAGAGCAATTTAGTGATAGTGAATTGCTCCAGGCCTATCAAGAAGCTTTTAAAGAATAACGGTTATGAAGAAGATTATTACTTCAATTTTATTAAGCCTATTTGTAGGCAGTCTTTTTTTTAATATCCTTCCAGTTCAAGCGGCCGAAACAGAAACTGGCATTATCCAATATCCAATTGTCTCTGCACCACCAAGTGGATTTCCAGTTTATGATGTTGGCGTCAATACTCAAAAAACAATGAAAGAAGTTAGCACTTTTGCCTGGAGTTCAATAACATCAGCTGTTAAAAAGGCCGCAACCAAAACTTATTCTTCACTACTTAGACGTTACCTCAATCAAATTGCTCAAGAAACAGCGGTTTATGTGGCTAATGGTTCTAAAGGGCAAAAACCATCTTTCTATCAATGGACTTGGAAGAGCTTTAGCCAAGACTTGGCCGATAAAGCAGCTGGTGCTTATTTAGAAAACTTTTTTCAAGCTGTCCAAGAAGGTGATCAACAAAGCTCAACTAAAACAAAATCGGTAACTTGTGGAATTAATACAATAAAAATAAAATTTTATACAAAAACTTCATACGACAATAGTTCCAATGATTTTTCAATATCTTACGCAGCTAATAGTGACAACAACTACGTTGATGATGTTTCCTCTCTCAGCATAGCTAGCCAAATTGACGATGCTTGTTATGATAAAATTGATGCAGCCATGGAAGAATTACAAAATGGTGGCGGAGAAACTATTGAAAATTGGAATAACGGTGCCAATCTTGATAAATATCTAGGTAAAGATTTCGATATCTGCCAACCATCAAGCATGATGGTGGCTTTTAAGGTTGGTTTAGGCATTGATGACGCTAACACCAAGGATACTGAGGAACTTTGTTCGGCTACACAAATTTTTAAAAATTGGGATAAAGCCATTCAAGATTCGGTCAAAGATCAAACAACTTACTTAAAAAACGTTCAAAATTACTTTGACCCTCGAGCTAATGATCTCGGTATTGCCATGTCCCTTAAATCAAAGAAGGGGACTTATGTTCAAACAGAGGTAACGGCAGCTGAAGCTCAAAGAACTGAAGACAAAGGAGCAGTAAGAAATACTAACGCCGGTGGAAAAATATTAGAATTGCCTGGTAATTTTCAATTAAATTTAGAAAAAGTTAGCTTTCTACAGAGCAGTGCCTTAATGTCGCAAACGGGTGATGCCTTTATTGATGCTGCCAATGTCTTTGTTTCCGTTCTCAGCAATAAGCTCTACGACAAAGCCATGCAACGCTTAATGAAATTATTGGCCGATCAAGACGATGAAACCAAAACAACCAACACTAAACTGCTAGATTTTTATTCCTCTGCCAATGTCGGTCAAGCTGAATCCGAAGCTCTGCTAGCACCAATTACTGACATGACCTTCACTTCTGGTCATGACATTGATTTACTGAATAATTTAGCTTCTTGTCCCGACCCCAACAAACCTGGCGCCATGAATTGCGTGGTGAACAATAATTTTGTACAGGCCATTAGCCAGGAATTAACTATTGGCCAAGCTTTAAAGAAAAAACTAATTAATGGTAACGCTAGTTTCGGTTCCAGCAAGCTTGATAGCAATAATATTGAAACTGGCGATATTAATTGGCGTTCAATGAAAATTTTGCGCAAATATCGAATTCTACCAGTTAGCTGGGAGGTGACTGCTGAAATTATTAATGTTAATGGCTATAATCAAGGAAAAACCATTACTATCGCTGATATGATTGGTTGCTATAGTATCAATGACGAATATGATACTGGCTATAATATTGACTGGTGTAAAGGTTTGATTGATCCCAATTGGCCCCTAAGGGCACCCAAGAGCTACTGTGCTAAATCTGGTTTTGGTAATCAAGTTGATTACATGGATATCTTATCCGAAGATCAAGCCGCTACTGGCACCTCTCCAGCCGTACTAAGCACCGTTAATCTTTTACGCACTAGTAACTACTGTGCTGATGAACAAAGTTGTATTAAAGAGGGGGCCAACAATAACTGCGAACTCTATGGTTATTGTACTGAAGATCGTCGTACCTGGAAATTTCCTTCCAACACTTGTGACGCCAATTACAATACTTGCCAAACCTACACCAATACTGCTGGTCAAAAAACATCTTATCTAGCTAATACTTTAGATTTTAGTAGCTGTAACGCTGACAATAGCGGTTGTGCTGGTTACTGCACTAAATATGATTACTCCAATCAAACCTTTACTTGTGCCCCAAATACTACCACTGATAAATACTATCTCTCTAGTAAAGCTGAGAGTTGCTCCGCTAGTGAAGCTGGTTGTCAACAATTAATTCGTCTTAAAAATAACGGTGGCGTTAATCTATTATTCAATGGCGACTTTGAATTCAGCACTGCTGGCAATACCACTAATTCCAATAAACTTGATAATTGGAATTTCGATTATACTGGCTACGGCCCCACAAATATTATTGCCAAGATTGTTACTAGTAGTGATAAAGTTTATGCCGGAAATAATTCATTAAAACTACAAGTGCAAGGTGGTGGAGGAATAGTGTCTTTTGATTGGAGCAATGCCAACCAAAGTAGCTTACCCAAAA
>CAZXQE010000030.1:0-7867 GCA_964643015.1 uncultured Gammaproteobacteria bacterium | reverse complement strand
TCAGTTAAGCGACCATCATCTAAAATCTGCAATAGAATATTAAAGACTTCTGGATGAGCTTTTTCAATTTCATCAAATAAAATAACACTATACGGTCGACGACGGACTCGATCAATTAACTGACCGCCATCATCATAACCAACATAACCAGCTGGAGCTCCCAAAATCTTGGAAACACTATGCTTCTCCATAAATTCGCTCATATCTAGGCGAATTAAGGCGTTTTCATCATCAAACATAAACTCAGCCAAAGTTTTGGCTAGCTCGGTTTTACCAACACCAGTTGGACCAACAAACAGAAAGGAACCAATTGGCTTACGTTCTTCATTGATACCAGCTCGAGAGCGACGAATCGCATTAGCCACTGCCACAATCGCTTCATCTTGACCAATAACTCGACCCTTGAGATAATCTTCAATTTTTGTTAACTTCTGGGCTTCGGTTTCCATCATTCTAGCCATTGGAATACCAGTCCAACGAGCTACCACCTTAGCAATATCTTCTTCATCAACTTCTTCTTTCAAAATTCTTTGACCAGCACTTTGGACTTTTAGCAAATTCTGTCTTTCATTATCAATTGCTTTTTCCAGTTCCGGAATGCGGCTATAGCGAATTTCAGCCACTTTAGTTAAGTCATCACCACGACGCTCAATAATTTCAGCCTGAGCTCTAAGTTCATCAATTTCTTTTTTAAATTGACGAATTTTGGAAATTATCTCGCGCTCATTTGACCAATGTAATTCTAACTGCTTGGCTTTTTCTTTTAAATTCTCCAAATCTCGATTAATTTTACGAGCCTTATCTTTATTATCTTCTTTGAGTAAACCAACTTTCATAATTTCTAAACGACGAATCTCTCGCTTCAAGCTATCTAATTCATCTGGAGAAGAATCGATTTCCATTCGCAAACTTGAAGTTGCCTCATCAATCAAATCGACCGCCTTATCCGGTAAAAAACGATCGGTAATATAGCGAGACGATAGCTTAACCGCCGCAATAATAGCATCATCAGTGATGCGAACACCATGATGGACTTCGTATTTTTCTTTAATACCCCTCAAAATAGAAATAGCATCCTCAGTGCTAGGTTCTTCAACATAAATTGGTTGAAAACGACGTTCTAGGGCAGCATCTTTTTCAATATATTTCTGATATTCTTTAGTGGTGGTCGCTCCAACTAATTTAATTTCGCCACGAGCTAGAGCTGGCTTAAGCATATTAGAGGCATCCATTGAACCCTCCGAAGCTCCAGCCCCAACAATAGTATGTAGTTCATCCACGAACAGAATAACTTCACCATTGCTTTTTTGCACTTCTTTAATAACCGATTTCAAACGATCTTCAAATTCACCACGAAACTTGGCTCCAGCAATTAAAGAACCTAAATCTAAGCTGATTAATTCTTTACCCTTAAGTGTTTCTGGTACATCACCAGCAATAATTCTTTGTGCCAAGCCCTCCACAATAGCCGTTTTACCAGTCCCAGCTTCACCAATCAGTACTGGGTTATTTTTAGTCCGTCGTGACAAAACTTGCATAATGCGACGAATCTCCTCATCGCGACCGATAACTGGATCCAGTTTTTTTTGTCGCGCTAAATCAGTTAAATTAATAGCGTATTTCTGTAAAATTTTATACTTTTTTTCAGCATCAGTTGATTGAGCAGCTTGTGAACCACGAAGTTCAATTAACGCCTTTAGTAGACCTTCATACTCCAGGCCTGATTTCAATAAAATAGTTTGCGCCTTAGACTTAATGCCAACAATAGCTAATAGTAAATGTTCAGTAGCAATATATTCATCATCCAACCCCTTAGCTTCTTTACGAGCTCTTTCAATAACCATTGAGGCTTCAGCCGTTCCCTGAACCACTCCCTCAGCCACTTCAGCATTTTCTGACTTTGGTAATTTAGCTAATTCATTTTCGACTTGGCTCGCAATCATATCAGGATCCATTTTTTGCGCCTCAATAACTGGACGCACCAAGCTTTCATCTTGCTGTAATAAAGCTAACAACAAATGAAGGGCACCAATAAATTCTTGACCATATTGCTGGGCAATCATTTGTGCATTAACTATTGCTTCTTGTGATTTTTGAGTAAATTTGTCTAACATATCGTAAAATTTTATTATAAACTACTTTCATTTTAGCAGTCAAAACATTAGACTGCTAAAATAATATAGCTAAGCCCAAGTCGTCTGTCAAGATTATAACATAAAAAGCTCTAATCGTGAAAAACATTGACAAATTAACTAATTCGCCATAAAGTAGGCCTAGAAATAGTACTTTGTCAAAAGGAGGTAAAAATGTCTATTAGTCAAAACGCTGAATTAAATTTAAACGGGGATTGGGCGGTAAAATTAAAAGAAAATCCAGCCTTATTTTTCGACATCAATGCCGAAACCACAATTTCTATAGAAGATCATCAGGGACTAGAAAAAAATCAATGGAATTTAGCTGGTTTTTTAATTGAACAAACCCATAAATATTATTTAAACAAAATCAAACCACTCAAAAAAGATATTATTTATTATCGAGGCTGTGTGATTGTTTATACAATGACCCTAATTGCTTTGTCATTAATCCTAAAAAAAGCATTCTTATCGTTAGTACCAGATCTCTTGGTTTTATTATTGCTTTTAGTTATTATTGTTAATTGCCTGGGTTTGATTAGCAACATTAAAAAAAGTAAAAATCTACATCAATTGATAGTTAGTCTTGGTAATAGCGATCTCTTCATTATTAATAGTATTAGAAAAGGTCTTCTTTATTTCAACGTCGATAAAACCGCCAAAATAATTTTCATTAAAAATAACGACATTATTTTGGAGCAAATTTGGCAAGACAGTTTCTTTTCCTTTGATGCAGTGGAGAGGGAAAAATGGCGTAAATTTTTTCCTAAAAACAAAAAATAAGTAAACAAAAGAAGGGGGAGATATGAAAAAACCAACTTCTTACAAGACTTCAAGTTTGAAATTATCATCAGGTTATTGATGATAATAATTATTCTGGAACAAATTTTTAAAGAGGCTTAATAAAAGCCTCTTTTTTCTTGCTTTTAAAATTATCTGCGTTTATAATAACCACAGAATAAATTTTTATGTCTTATCCAAAATTAACCGCCCAGCAAGTAATCGCTGACTTAAAAAAAATAAACAACCCCGATAAAGCTAATATTTTGGCTCGTTTTTTTAAAACTGGCCCTGGAGAATATGGTGAAGGCGATATTTTTTGGGGAATTACTGTACCTGAGCAGCGCTCAATTGCTAAAAAATATCTTTCTTTGGACTTAATCCAAATAGAACAGTTACTAAAAAATCCCGTTCATGAAATTCGTTTAACTGGGGCCTTGATTTTGGTTGAAAAATTTAATAAAAGCAAGGACGATTTAGAGCTAAAAAGTATATTAGATTTTTATCTAAATAATCTTATCCATTTCAATAATTGGGATCTAGTCGATCTAAGCGCTCCCAAAATAATCGGTTCTTATCTAGTAAAAAACCCGGACGCTAAAAAATTACTGAGTGAATTAAGTAAGGATTCCAATTTTTGGATCAGACGAGTAGCTATGGTTGCCAACTTAACCTTAATCAGGAGCGGTGACTGTCAGACAACAATTAGTTTAGCCCGGGGGTATCTCACTGAAAAACACGACCTACTTCACAAAGCAACCGGTTGGTTGCTACGAGAAGTTGGTAAACACGAAGAAAAATTACTTTTAGCCTTTCTTGATCAATACGCTCCGCAAATGCCTCGCGTTATGCTGCGTTACAGTTTAGAAAAACTACCACAGGCTGTAAGATTAAAATATTTAAACGCCAAATAAAATGAACTCAATCAATATCTTTGATGTCTTCCTAGACAACTTAACTATTAAACAACTCTGGGATAAACTCGAAGAATTTATCACTAGCGACTCCAATCATCTTGTAGTAACAGTTAACGCTGAATTTACATTGCTAGCCAGAAAAAATGAACTATTTCGCAATATTTTAAACGGCGCTGACTTATCATTACCTGATGGCTCTGGGCCAGCTTTAGCTGCTTTAACTTATGGTAAAAAAATCAAGCGCCACGTTGGTGCTGATTTAACTGCTAATTTATTAAACTACGCTCAAAAAAATAAACTACCAGTTGTCGTAATTAATTGGTGTGGTGGCCTATCAACCAGTTCTGAATTAACGGAAAAAATAAAATCAAAATATCCTGAATTAAACATATTAATTATTGATACCGAACGAAATGGTGAGTTAAATGAAAATCAATCTAATAAAATTGCTTCTTTTCAACCAGTCTTAATGTTTTCAACCCTAGGAGCTCCTTGGCAAGAATATTTCTTAGATAATAATCGAAATACTTTTAAAACCGTCCGTCTAATGGTTGGCGTTGGTGGTAGTTTTGATTTTTTAATCAATAAAGTTAAGCGCGCGCCATTGCTTTGGCGTCAACTAGGCATTGAGTTCCTGTGGCGCCTAATTCAACAACCACAACGTTGGCGTCGTATCTGGAATGCTGTGCCTGTTTTTCTAATTACTTTTTTAAAGTGGCGCTATTTTGAGCAAAAGAAAAACCGCTAAAGATTTTAGATTTGTTCACTCCCTCTTGAACATTCTCTATTAATCAATAGCGGCTTAAGTATCAATTTTTAGCCAGATTCTTTTTATTCAAAAGCTTTCTGGCTTTTTCTTTTTTTATTTGCCATTCATTTAGACCAATTGATCTTGGCGTACCAATATCAAATGGACCAATTTCATCCACAAAAAATTCTTGTTGCTTTTTGCCATCAAAAACAACCAGCATGATACTATTTTGCCCGGTATTAATCTCGTAAAGATCAATTACTCCTGGCAAAATATTGGCTAATTCGGTTCGGCAACGCTTGGGATCGCTTTTATAAACAACAAAAAAGCCATTTTCTGAAGCCACCCACAATACGTCATCATATATTTCCGATGACCGAACAAATTCGTTAGCATTTAAAGGACTAACCATTAAAAAGAACAATAAAAAACTTACAACGCTTACAACAACTACTTTTCCTCTCTTTTCCATCTAATACCTCCAAATTCTTGACAGAATGGCTTTATTCTACTCTAACTCTATTTTTTGTCAATATTTAATTGCCAGACAACCAATCTTTCGTTATAATAAACAGGTTATAAGCTATTATTTTAAATTATGTCGGACATCCGCTTGCGACTCGCTCCCTCGCCAACTGGTTTTTTACATTTAGGCAACCTTCGTACTGCTATTTTTGGTTATTTAATGGCCAAAAAACTAGGCGGAAAGTTTATCTTACGCATTGAAGACACTGATGATAAACGCTATGTTGACGGAGCAGTCGAGAGCTTGATTAATATTCTTGATCGTTTAGGCATTAATTTTGATGAAGGACCAGTTATTGGCGGCGATTATGGTCCCTATATTCAAACCGAACGCCTAGAAATCTATCAAAAATACGCTCGTGAATTAGTCGAAAAAGGTGAGGCTTATTATTGTTTTTGTAGCAGTGAGCGCTTAGAAGAGTTAAGAACCGAGCAAACCGCCAATCACCAGCCACCACGCTACGATCGAGCTTGTCGAGAAATAAGTTTAGCTGAAGCCGATAAGCGTATTGCCAATGGTGAGGCCTATGTTATTCGTCAAAAAATGCCCCTAACTGGCGAGGTTACTGTCAGTGACGCTCTCCGTGGTGATATTACTTTTCCAGCCGCCGATCTTGATGATCAGGTTTTAATGAAATCAAACGGTATTCCAACCTATCAATTAGCTAGTGTTATTGATGATCATTTAATGGAAATTAGCCATGTGACTCGCGGTGCCGAATGGTTACCATCTTTTCCTAAAAATATTCTACTCTACCAAGCCTTTGGCTGGACACCGCCAGAGTTTATTCATTTACCCCTAATTCTCAACAAAACCGGCGGTAAACTTAGTAAACGTCAGGGCGATGTTTTTGTTGAACAATACCTAGATAAAGGTTATTTACCAATAGCTATTATTAATTTTTGCGCCCTTTTGGGTTGGCACCCTCAAGGTGAGCAAGAAATCTTTAATACTTGGGAGGAATTAATTACTGAATTTGATTATCATAAAATTAATGTCAGCCCTGCTATTTTTGATCCGGATAAATTCTTTTTTCTCAACGGCTACCATATTCGTCAATTACCAATCGAACAATTAACTGAACTCCTACTCCCTTTCTTACAAGAAAATCAACAATTAGCAGCTAAAAGTTCTAAAAATAGTCTTAATTTTAGCCAAAAAATAGCAAAATTATACCAAGAACGCTTAAAATACTTAGCTGAAATCGGGGAGTTGAGCCACAATCTCTACCTCGATCAAATAGATTATTCTGAGCCCAGCCTTTTAATTTGGAAAAAATCAGATGCCCTCGGAACCATCACTGCCTTGGAGCGCGATCTTGATTTTATCAAAAATTATCCTGAAGAAAATTGGGGGACTGAGGCTTTGCAATTAGCTACCATGGATTTCTTAAAAAATAACAATCTGGCCACTGGCGACCATCTCTGGCCCTGGCGAGTGGCTTTAAGTGGCTTAGCAGCTAGTCCTAGCCCTTTTGAATTAGCTGACGCTCTCGGCAAAGAAGAAACAATTGAACGACTATCAGCTGCTTTAAAAGCTATACAGGATTACCAAAAAATGTTATAATCTAGTCATGAAAAATCAATCATCATTTTTATCGTTGCGAAACTTTTTAGCTTTACTGCTATTAGTTTTTTTGCTAACTTCAGCTATTTATCAGACACCACTAGCTCGTGGTAGTTATGAAGCTGAAATCAACCAACTCAACAGTCAAATTGGTGATAAAAAGGGGAAACTCAACGATCTAAGAGACCAACAACGACAATATCAACAGTTAATTGCTGAAAAACAAACTGAAAAAGCCAGCCTACAAAACCAAATGTCTATCCTAGATAGCCGTATTACTGAAACTGAGTTAGATATTCAGGGAACAGAACTAGAAATTGAACAGGTGGCTCTAGAGTCTCGTAGTCTTGAATTAGAAATCGCTCAAAAAGATCAAGAAATTTCTCAAAATAAATTAAAACTTAGTAACCTCTTAAAAACTGTTGATCAGCAGGGTAGTAAGAGTGCTCTCGAAATAATTTTATTAAACGATTCTTTTTCTAATTTTCTCAATGAATTCAAATATCTTAAAGATATTAGCGAAGGGGTTCGTGATCAATTAAATGACTTAAAGAACTTAAAAACCTCATTAGAAGAACAGAAAATTGCCTTAGAAAATAAACGCCAACAATTAGTTGAGCTACAGAAAGTTCTAGCCGACAAACAAGAAAGCTTGGAGCAGGAAAAACAAGATAAAGTTGCTATTCTAGATCAGACTCAATCTTCTGAGAGTCAATATCAACAATTACTAGCCAGCGCCAAAAAAGAACAAGAACAAGCTAATGCTGAAATTAGTAGCTTGGAACGAACTGTTCGTCAAAAGCTAGCCCAATTAGAGGCCAGCAAAAAGAAACCTAATACTGGCAGCTCCTCAAGCAATAATCAGTCAGCCACTGGTTTTGTTTGGCCAGTAACCAAGAGTCGTGTCACTGCCTATTTTCATGACCCTGAATATCCTTTCCGTTACTTATTTGAGCATCCAGCTATTGATATTCGAGCTGCTCAAGGTAGCCGCTTGGGTGCAGCTGCTGATGGCTATGTGGCTGTTGCCAAAGATAATGGACTTGGTTATAGCTATATCATGATTGTTCACAGCAACGGACTGGCCACAGTTTATGGTCATGTTTCTAAAATATTAGTTAAAGAAGATGACTACGTTACCGCTGGTCAACTAATTGGCTATACCGGCGGCACTCCTGGCACTCCAGGAGCTGGT
>CAZXQE010000029.1:0-7890 GCA_964643015.1 uncultured Gammaproteobacteria bacterium | reverse complement strand
AATAGCAATATCACTATTACCTTTTAAACTAGCAAAAATGTTAACAATAAACTCCGGCGCCGAAGTGCCAAAAGCAACAATCGTCAGACCAATAACTAAATTTGAAATATTAAACCTTTTAGCAATTGAAGAAGCACCATCAACTAATAGGTCGGCACCTTTAATTAAAAAAATGAAACCGACAGCAAAAAGAATATACGTTAGCATAATTTAAAAGTATAAATAATGGCTTAATTGTACTGCAAAATAAAGAAGAAGTAAAAAACGTCCTCTCCGCACTCGCAAAGCTCATGCGGTGTTTCCTGTTAAGGTATTAAAAACTAAATTAAAAAAACCCCGAATTGTTTTACAACTCGAGGTTAAATTTAGTTTAGTTAGAGCCCCTTGCCTTTCTCCAGCCGGCTGTTATAAGAGATTTTTTAATCTCTTCATAGTCACTTTCTTCGTGACAACCTTCATTAATAACTGCCCGTACAGACTCGCAAGAGGCGCCAGCTTCATAATTTCTTTCTGCATAAGCATCTAAGTCTTGCTCTACCTCTGCAACGATAAAACTAAAGTTGCACGCCTTTAGGTGTTCACCCTTTAAAGATACCCTCTGAACAGAAATTTGTTTCAAAAATTTTTCGTTACCAATCTCCAAGTGATACATGACTAAAATTAAATTCATTTTTTCCTCCTATTTCAATTTTATAGTCAACTTAATTATTGTTTTTTAATGAACTGCGTAACGATACTTTATATAACTTTTATTATATTTTGTCAATTATTTTTTTCTGTTCTAAGTTTTTTATATAAGTATTTATAATATCTTTTCTTTTTTTAATTCCTTTATTCTAAAAATTGCTTCTTTATAAATTCTTTCTATTTCTTGTTTTAAATCCATTTTATAGTTTGTTTATATTATATTTAATAATATCACAAAAAATATATAAACAAAGAAACAACGCTTAAACGTTGTTTCTTGAATCTAAATTATTTTATATCATTCTAAACTATCTTTTTGGTTTCTTTACAAGAACAGGTAAATTAAATATAGCTGTTATATAATTATCATTTTTCGTTCCAAATGTAACCTCTAAATTTTGAGCGCCAAGTTTCTTTAAATTTTCGCTTATTACCCCCTCAACAATCTTCATATCTTTAAACTTAACTAATCTTAAATCTCCAAATTCACTCGTCCCTAATTCAGAAAAAGGATTCTCTTTAGCCGCCCCATTTAATGCAATTTCTGTTGTTATTATGTTACCATTTTCATCTTTTAAAACTTCATATCCTTGACTGAGCTGTTTGATAAACCATTTAAACCCATCAAGTGAAATACTAGTATCCTCTGCATATTCGTGTTCTTCTGGTAACATTTTTTGTAATTCTTCTATCATTTTTTTCGTCACTCCATCTTTCTTGGTTTCCCTTTTAAGTTTTGAGGTAAATCGATTTGTAGGTTCACCATTTTTATAAACTCTCATATAACCTAAATAATCAACATCACTAAATGCTGCTATATATGCGTCAACTAAATCATTTTTTGGATTTTTAAATTTTGCATATCCAATTTCATCTATTATTTCAAGAGATTCTCTTATAACATTATATTCGAACTTTCCACCAAAGGTAGTCTCCGTTCCTATTATTTTATCGATTTTACTTTCTATACCTTCTACTTCTTCTGACGTATTTTCTGTAACAACTTTTGAAACATCATCTTTTATTTCTTTATTCTCATTGTCTATATTTAATATATCCTCATTTATCTGCGACTCTTCTTTTATTTCATTTGGGTGTTCAACTGTTTTTTTTGTTATAATTGATAATTTTTTTAATCCTTTTTCAACCAACTCTTGAATACTTTTTTTTGCTCTATCTATTATGTTCTTTTTTTCATTATCTATTAGTTTTATTTCATTTTCCAACTCTTTTGGATCTCCATCCAAATTCACTATTGTATTTTCTTCGGGTTCACTTATACCCATAGATTCTTCTGCTTCCTTATTTAAAGAATCTATTTTTTCTTTCGCAAAAATTTCAGCATCTTCATTAGATTCAACAGTTGATTCTTCTTCTAAAGATTCTTTTGATTTATCAATATCTTCAACATTATTTGAAATATCTTCTTTTTTTTGATCTTCAATAAAATTATTTTGAAAAGATTCATTATTCATTTTTTTATTTTAAATCTAAAGACTTTCTTATAGAATCTATTTTTTTCTGTTCTAAGTTTTTTATATAAGTATTTACAATATCTTTCTTTTTCTTCTTTAATACATTAACATCCTGAATAGCTTTTTCATATACATTATTAATCTCTGTTTTTAAATTCATTTTATATTTTGTTTATATGGTTATTATATTAAATAATATCATAAAAATACACAAAAAAACAACGCTTAAACGTTGTTTTTTTCGTTGGGGTGGCTACTGGGAGTTGAACCCAGACTGACGGGACCACAACCCGCTGTTCTACCGCTAAACTATAGCCACCATCATTATATTTTATATACCCTCATTGCTTGGCCAACACTAATTTCTTGCTCCATGATTGGTTCATAACCTGGTAAATAGAATTGATTACTAATCACATAAGCCCCTGACTTGGCTTCGGCTTTTAATTTAAAAGCCAATTTAACCATAGCGGCTTGATTGAGATAGCAATAAAAGCAATCACCTTGAGCCAAATTCATTTTCAAAAAATCTTGTCGTTGTAGATTAATTTTACTTTTAGCTAAGCCTAATTGAATTTTAGCTAGCCAATAAATAGAACTAATTAACTCCACACCAACTAAGGCATATTTATTTTTAGCAGATTTTTCCAAACGACGCAAGAACCCAGCTTGACCACAGCCCAATTCATAGATTTTGGCTCCGGCTGGTAATTGTAGTTGATTAAATTGCTCAATAGCAATATCTAAGGCTCGGCTTGCCGAACCAACAACTGGGGCATAGCCACGAAAAAACAAATTGAAAAATTCTTCAGCTAAAAAAACTAGAATAACTAATAAAATAATTGCCGCTAAAAATAATAACCACAGCATATAACTATTAACTTAAATTATCCTAGAGTACGCCCAGGGGGAATCGAACCCTCATAACCAGCTTAGAAGGCTGGTGTTCTATCCATTGAACTATAGGCGCTAAACTACTGTCCAATGTAGCAAGGCCCCTGCTTTTTGTCAATTTAAGACCTTATCTTAAGCTATTTTTCTGAAACTAAAATCTGACGAATCACTGTTGTTTGGCCACCATATTTTTTAATAGCTGTAATTTTCAAATTATTAATTCCGACGCGCAAATTAACTGGATGACTAAATTTGCCTTGACGATCGCTTAAAAGCTGTTCGCCATTAATTTCTAGCTTAACTTCTGGTTCAGTTTCACCATTAAGCCAAATTTGTCGCTCACTAGTGGCAACATCACCAGCCGGGCTAGTTATTCGAAGCTCTGGGTTAGCCACAATATTTTTTAAAGAAAAAATAATATAAGCCACAATAACTAAAATAACTAAAATAACTAGAGTATTGCGAACAATATGGGGCCAAGACCACAAATCTCGTCGCCGCACTAATTCTCGGCCAAAAAAATTATGCTGCCGCTGATGATTATTATTTTTTTGCCAATAAGCAACTATCGCCTCAATTTCAGGAGCTGAAAAATCTAATAATTCTAAGTATCGTCGAATTATTTTTTCTAAACGAGCTCCGGTGGGTAACTGCTCTAAACGTCCCGATTCAATCGAGCGAATATAGTCTTGTTTAATCTTTAAGCGACGAGCACAAGCAATAGCTGATAAATTTTTAGATAGTCGTCGTTCTTTAATTAAAAGACCTAAATTGTCATCACTCTTTTCTACCATAAACAGCAAACGCTACTCAATATATTCATTTAAGGCTGAAGAGCCAACGCCAACAGTATCTAAAACAAACTTAATAATCATGTAGCTACAAAAAATAATCGCTAAACCAATTAAAGCATTAGTAACGGTCTGCATGCCTGTCTTAAATTTATCGCTCTTGCCATTAGCAATAATCATTTGAATACCACCCCAAACCAACATTGCAAAAGCAAAACTACCAGAAAGACCTAAAATAGCTTTGGCTACAAAAATAATTAATTCTTGAACCGTACTCAAATCATAACTGCCATCTTCATAGCCTTTGGTTGGTACGATTTGCTGAGCCCGGCTAATCGTTGGCACCATGATAGCCACTGCAGTCAAGGCCGCAGTAGTAATTTTTTTTATTTTCATATTAATTAGCTGGTTTTAAAGTTTGCTGTAACTTGCTAGCAGCTAAATTAGCTTGGGCTTCTAGTTGTTCTGGATTATCTAAAACACCATCCACTAAATTAGCTATAATTTTATTAGCGTTAGTTGGATCATAGCCACGATACCAACTTTTAGCTGTTAACAGCTGACTAGCAAAAATATCTAGATATTCTTCTGATAATTGTTTTTCGATTAAACTGCGTAAAGCAGTTGGTTTCTTGGTTTTGCTTAAATAAGTTGTAACATTTTCAGCTTTAGTAATAAATTGAACAAAATCCCAAGCTTCATTGACATGCTGACTTTTCTTAGAAACAGTTTCTACCCAGTAATTAGCAACGTTGATTGGCTGACTAGTGCTAGCGATTTGGGGTAATTTACTAATACCAATATTTAAATCTCTTAGATATTCGTCAGCATTATCACCAGAAAAACCAGAACGACGCGCCGCAACAATTAATGGAATGTGATAACTATAACCAAACATTACTGCGGCTTGCCCACGAACAAATAGATCAAAAGAATTACCCAAACTCTTATCCCAGCAATAAACTTCTTTATTAACATTAGCAAAATCACTATAAAAACGAATAGCTTCAATACCAGGGTAATAACGACTGCCTTGGCCAGATTCTAGGTTAAAAACTACTCGACCGTTCTCAATAACTGGAGCTTTACTTTGCAACATTAAGGCGGCCAAAATATCTTGGGATCGCTCTACATTGCTACCACCACCCAAAGCTGCCCCTGCCTGAACAATATTACCTTGAGTATCACGCTTAGTTAATCTTTTAACTACATCTTGAAAATTACGATCCCAATAAGCTGGTGGGGTAATAATACCTTCGGCATTAAAAAGATCTTTATGATAAAACATGGCCAGAGTATCAACAGACAAAGGCAAACCCATAATTTTATTATCCACTAACACATCATCAGAAACAACGTCAACAAAATTAGAGCGCAAATCTTTAATACTCAAACTGCGACTCTTTTTTAATTCATAAACAATCTCTTTTTTAAGGCCACCCTTTTGTACTGGGTAAACCATCGAAATCACTTCGGGAAGCGGCGCAATTTTATTTTGATAATTTAAAATCTGACTGTTTTCAATCGAAAAAATATCTGGACCACGATCTTCAGCCAAAGCATTAATAATTTCTTTTTCATATTCATCATAACGCAACTTACGATAATTAATCGTCACATTAGGATGAAGCGCTGTATATTTATCAATTAGTCCCTGAAAATCATCTGGTTCATCCCAGGCTCGCCAATAATTAAGCGTTACTGGCTTCATGGCTTCTTTGACTTCGGTTGATTGAACTTTACAACCAAAACCGCTAGTCATTAGACCAATTGCCATTAAGGATAAAGCACTAATTTTTTTCCACATAATTTAATAATTAGAAAAACGATATTGCAAACTTTCTGTTAGATGTATTTTAGCAATTGTTGGCTCATCCGCCAAATCAGCGATTGTTCGAGCCAAACGCAATAATCGATAATAACCCCGTGCTGAAAGGTTTAATTTATCAATAGCCTGTCTTAACACCATTTGACCAACTTGATCAATTTGGCAAAATTCTTTAATTGCTGCTGTTGTCATTTCACTATTGGTAATAAATTTAGTACCAACAAACCGCTCTAATTGCCTTTGCCTAGCCCTGACAATTTGCTGTCGCAAATTATTAAGATCTGCTTTTGAAATTTCATTACCTACTATTTCACTAGTTAGATCCTCAACAGCAACTCGCGGCACTGTTAATTGCAGATCGAGTCGATCTAGTAATGGCCCTGATAAGCGACGACGATAATTAGCGATTTGTTTTTGACTGCACTGACAATTTTGCCTACTATCGCCATAAAAACCACAGGGACAAGGATTCATTGCTGCCACAAGTAAACATTTAGCAGGAAAAATTAATTGGCCAGAAACTCGATTAATCGTCACCACACCGTTTTCTAAAGGCTGACGTAGACCCTCTAGTACTGGTCGAGAAAACTCTGGTAATTCATCAAGAAATAAAACACCTCGATGAGCTAAAGAAATTTCTCCTGGCCGCGGCCAAGTTCCTCCGCCAATCACCGCTGCCGCCGAAGCACTATGATGAGGCTGACGGAATGGTCGTTGACGTGGTAATCCAGACGCCGCTTTGAATTGACCGACTACGCTATAAATGTTAGCCACTTCCAAAGCTTCACTATCAATTAATTCCGGCATAATACTAGGCAAGGATTGCGCTAGCAAAGTTTTACCTGAACCCGGTGGGCCAATCATTAGTAGATTGTGATGACCGGCGGCCGCAATAGTGAGGGCTCTTTTAGCTAAAAGTTGCCCTTTAATCTGACTAAAATCAAAATCCATCACCTCGGTTGCACCTGAAGAATTTGACACAGCAATGGTTAGTGGTGGCAATCTTTTTCTTAATTGCTCCACAATTTGTTGCAAAGAATTGGCCGGCCAAATTTCCAAACCATCAATCAAGCTAGCTTCAAGAGCATTACCAATTGGCACAATAACTGCTTTTAAGCCAATTTCACGAGCCTTTTGAACAGCTGGTAAAACACCATTAATCGCTCGCAAGTGACCATCAAGTGACAGCTCACCCAAACAAAGAACATCTTTTAAACAATCACTAGGTAGCTGATGATTGGCCAATAAAATACTAAGGGCAATCGGCAAATCATAGTTGGGCCCTTGTTTACGTAAATCAGCTGGTGCTAGATTGATCGTAATTTTTAACTTAGGTAATTCTAAATTAGAATTACGAAAAGCACTGCGAATTCTTTCCCGGGCTTCAAAAATTGAAGCATCTGGTAGGCCAACAATAATAAAAGTACCAATTTCACCACTGCCGATATCAGCTTCAGCTTCAATTAGTTCAGCTTGAAGACCGATTAATCCGGCTGAAATTACCTTGGCAGACATAAAAAGAACAGGCGAACAGATAGTAATAAATTACTATCAACCCCTCCTGATATTAAAAATTAATACTCTAAGTATAGCTCAAAATAAAAAAATCAGCCACTCTGACTGATTTTTTTATTTTAAGTTAAGCTAAAAAATTAATTGCAGCTACCAGTGGCACTGCCATTATTTTGTGAAGCAAAACCAGCGGCTGGACTTTCGCTGGAAAGTTCGGCTGAACATTCAGCTGGAGCATTATTAAAGGCTGAACAAATTGATTTTAACAAGCTAGCACTATCACGGCCAGAGCTAACTTCTTGGCCATTAACCACCAAGAATGGTGAACCTTGAACACCATATTTTTCATTATCGGTTTTATCAACATTGAATGGAGGGAATTGACCACCCCAAGCTTCTTTATTGTTGTAAGCTTCGGTAATTTTATATTGCTTATCAGCTTGACTAACACAAGACTTCAAAGACTGTTCATTAATACCGGCTTCTTTGTAACAGGCAGTGGCTTGACCATCTTTGATAAAGCAATTCAAATACTTAGTTAATTTATCTGATTGCTCTTTTTGAATACAATATTGAGCTAAATTTTCATCAATTTCTGGTTTTTCATGCATGGCATAATCACAGAAACGTAATTTAAAGTCAATTTTACCGGCTAATTTTTCAACAACTGGTAAAATACCACGCTCCATTTGAAAACCATAAG
>CAZXQE010000028.1:0-8131 GCA_964643015.1 uncultured Gammaproteobacteria bacterium | reverse complement strand
ATTTAGCCGTTGCCTGACATTTACCAACCGAACATTCTGGCGATTGATATTTAGCAACCACAAAATCAACTTGTTTTAATCTTTCAGTTAAAAATTTATCCACCTTAAAGGGTTGAGTCCGAAAAATAGTTGGCTTCAAAGAAAAGTAACCATTACCAGATAATTGAATGTCGCCGTTCTTAAATTGTAATAAATTATTAACACCAGTGGTTTTGGCTGTAAATTGTTGATAAGTTTGCTCAATTTTAACCGCCTGCTGACCAATAGTTATTGTTTGACGACTAGTTGGTTGAATTGTTTGCGCCACCACTTCTGGGACATCAGTCCAAACCTGCCAACCTGATTCCAATTGCCCAACTGGCCAAATCTGCCCCTGCCAAGCAAAAACAGTCTGCTTGGTAGCTAATTTAAATAAAATTCGCGGGCTAGCTTTGATCTCCAAGCGATAAGCACCAGCCTCCCAGGGCCCAACTAAAATATCATAAGCTAATTGTTGTTCGGAAAGCTGTCGTTTATTGGTCCAACGGCGCTGTCCTTGATAATCCCAAACATTAATCTCAATTGTTTTCTCATTAGCTGATAACTGCTCCCAAGAATCACTAGAAATATTCAGGCGCCAAGCCAATTTTTCTTTTGGCCCTAAATACAAAGCCAATTGTTGTGGACCACGCCAATGACCTGGCAATTCCTGCCACTCATCCAGTGCCGTATAATCAGTCAAATTAATGGTTGTTGTCGTTGGTGACCAATGATAGACTGCCAACTTTTTATAATCCGGTTGACTACTTAAAAAATGAGCCCAATTCTGGTATTTTTCTTGACGTTGCCATAATTGATAGCCATCGGATTTAACCATTGGCCAAGCTAGTTGATCAAGAGCAGCATTACTAAGTGGCGCCATCTGATATTGCCAATTGGCTTTATCCATTAAAACCCCCGCCTCCAAATAAACTGGTGATTGACTTTGTTGCCAAGTTATTTTAATTTCTGCTTCCTTAAAAAAACGAGACGGCCGTAAAAAAAAGTAAGCTGGCTGACCAGTTAAAATAAGCTGATCGCTACTAGTTGACCAGCGCTCGGGCGGTGTTAATTTGTGAATAAAATAATTACCAGGACGATGATTTAAAGAATAAGTCGCTTGACCAAAAGGACGAACAGCTAAAAACAGCAAAACCACTATCAAAATCAACCAACCCCACCACAAAAATTGCAGACCGCTTGGAACTGTTCGAAAATATTGAATTATTTTTCTTATTGGACTAAACATATTATAATTATATCATTTATGCTACCATTAATCACGAATATGTCCAAGAAAATACCAACTTGGCTAGCCTGGATAATCTTTTGGCTGTTCGCTACCTTTATTGCTGGCTGGCTCAATTACCAAAATCGTCATCTAACTATCAATAACTATCAGATTAATAGTTCAGATTGGCCGGCCATACTTGATGGTTGGCGCTTGGTGCAAATTTCCGATCTTCACAATCAAGCTGTTTATGGGCCTGGTAATAATAAAATTATAACCACTGTCCAAGAATTACGGCCACACGCTATCATGTTAACTGGCGACACTTTTGATGGTCGAGTAACTAATATTCCGGCTAATTTAGAACTGATTAGTCGCCTCAAAGAAATTGCTCCGGTTTATTACATTACCGGTAATCACGAATTTAGTAATGATGATTATTTTGCTTTAACCCTAGCTGTTCAAAAAGCTGGGGCCACTGTTTTGCGCGACCAAATATTACCAATTGAAGAATCTGGAACGATTATTAATCTA
This sequence comes from uncultured Gammaproteobacteria bacterium, assembly GCA_964643015.1. GTDB lineage: Bacteria > Patescibacteriota > Patescibacteriia > Patescibacteriales > Patescibacteriaceae > UBA1359. The sequence goes on along the minus strand of CAZXQE010000028.1, from coordinate 6,348 downwards.
ATTGGCCTTGATGATCCCTCGGTTTTAGGCGGACCAATGCCATTGACGACGACTCAAAAAATTATTGAACTAAAATTACAAATCTTGCAATCACTACCTGAGTATTCTTCAAGCAGCCCGACTATTTTACTAGCTCATCGGCCTGAATTCTGGTCAAGCTATCTAACTATTAAACCGCTAATTACTTTATCTGGTCATACTCATGGCGGACAATTGCGCCTACCTTTGATTGGTTCTATCTATGTGCCCAATCAAAAACTTTTCACTAAACTTGATCGCGGCTCTTTTGAAAAAAATAATAGCCACTTAATTATTAGCCAAGGACTTGGCAATAGCTCGATTGAACAACGCCTACTAGCTTATCCCGAGATTGTTAGCCTTGATTTTTTTCATCAATAATATGGGTTGGTTTTTATTATTAATAATTGCCCTACTACTAGGTCTCACAACTGGGGCTTGGTCAGCCGCACCTTGGGTCCCAACCCTAAAACGCGATTGGTCAACTATTGAAGAACTAGCCACCCTTCAGCCTGGTGAAACATTTTACGAAATCGGCTGTGGTCATGGACGATTATTGGCTTATCTGGCTAACAAAAATCCACAGTGTCATTTTGTTGGCTTAGAAATATCACCACTACTAGCCCTTAGCGCCGCCTGGCATTGTCGTCGATTAAAAAATGTTAAAATACGCCTAGCTAATTTTTGGCATCATGATTTAACTAAAGCTAGCGTTGTTTATTTATTTTTAATGCCCAAAATCTACCCTCGCTTAGTTCAATTTCTGCAACAACAACTATCCCGTAATAGTCGAGTAATTGTTGGCGATTGGCCATTAAAAAAACCAGCCCGCCGACAAATACGGCTGACTGGTAGCGTTCCTTATTATCTTTATCACTTAAGCGACTGGCATGACTAGCGAATTTTTTCCATTAGCTCAGCTAATTCCTCGTCATCATTAAACAAAATAACCACTTGTCCACCACGAACCTGACGGACAATTTTAACTTTAGCTTGAAAAAACTCTCTCAATAAAAACTCCTTACCCTTATCATTAGCTTGACTAGCCACAGCCACTGGTCGATTATTAATTTTTTTAGCAACTACATCAGCTTGAGCGACAGTTGTTTTAGCTGTGGTCATTTCCTCTAAAGCCTGAGCTTGGCTTGCTGCCTCCACGCCAGCCAAAATTTTCGCCTGACCAAAATTGATTTTACCCTCAGCCAAAGCTTGCTGAGCCTCATCTGGCAAATTGAGCATTCTTAAAAAATTAGCAATCGTTGAGCGACCTCGGCCTAAACGACGAGCTAAATCTTCTTGAGTTATTTTAAATTCATCAATTAAACGTTTATAAGCTCGCGCTTCTTCTAGAGGATTCAAATTTTCACGCTGAATATTTTCTAGTAAAGCCAAGGCTAGTTTAGCTTGCTCATCAGCCGTTCGAACAATTACTGGTACTGTCTTGAGACCCGCCATTTTGGAAGCACGCAAACGACGCTCACCAGCAATCAATTCATAGCCAACGGCTGTTTTAACAACAATCAATGGTTGCAATACGCCAAATTCTTTAATTGAATCAGCCAACTCCTGCAAACTATCTTGATTAAAATAACTGCGCGGCTGCTGCCGATTGGCCTCGATTAATTCCGGTGATAAATTGATAATTCTTTCGCTATCGACTGGCGCAACTTGTTGAGCTGAGCTAAGTAATGAACCCAAGCCTTTACCTAAACCTCCTGGCATATCGTTATAATAATTATTTTTCTAAAGCAATAATCTCCTTAGCCAAAGCTTGGTAAGCCTGACTACCCAAAGAACCACGATCATATTCGACAATAGATTGGCCATAGCTAGGCGCTTCAGCCAAACGAACATTACGCGGAATAATGGTTTTAAAAACTCGATTTGGGAAAAATTGTTCTAATTCTTGAACAACAGCTCGCGCTAGACGGTTACGTTGATCATACATCGTTACCACTGCTCCCAAAATACCTAAATTGGGCTTGAGATGAGTTTGAATTAAGCCAATAGTATCTAGCAACTGTTTCAAGCCCTCCAAAGCATAATATTCAGCTTGAACCGGAATTAAAACATGAGTGGCTGCCACTAGACTATTAATTGTTAATAAACCTAAAGATGGCGGTCCATCAACAATAATGTAATCAAATTTATCTTGTACCGCTTCCAAGGCTTGAGCCAAACGAAACTCACGTTCTGAAAGATTAACTAATTCCACCCCAGCTCCAGCTAAATTAATTGTGGCTGGCGCTACTAAATAACCTGATGGTGAGGCCAAAGCAATTTCAGCAATAGTTTTTTGGCCGATTAAAGCCTCATATAAGCCAAGTGAATCTGGCTTTAAAGACAAACCAGAACCAGAAGTCGCATTAGCTTGTGGATCAATATCAACCAAAAGAACTCGCCGTTTAGCTTGTGATAGATAAGCGGCTAAATTAACAGCGGTGGTTGTTTTACCAACACCACCCTTTTGATTGACTATAGCAATAATTTTAGGCATGAGGGCTAGCTATGTTTACTTGATTATTATAGCTGATAGCTGATTTTTTGACAATTTTTCTTAGCTAGCCTATAATAGTTTCGTTGCCTCGGTGGCGGAACTGGTAGACGCGCACGACTCAAAATCGTGTGGGAGCAATCTCATGAGAGTTCGAGCCTCTCCCGAGGTACTGAAAAATAGCTGTCAATTTATTTGACGGCTTTTTTTATTGATTGACAAAAACAATAAAAGCGCTAGGATAAAAACAAATCGCAAATTAACAATAAAAATAAAACAGGAGGGTATCATGAAAAAAACACTGTTAATGGTTTTAATGGTAATGCTATCAACTATCCTGATAGCACAGTGGCAGGTTAAACTGCAGGACACTCAACAAAAAAGCCTGCGCAAACTACGTCGATGCGGTAATATTGTTTATGGCGCTTACAGCAAGGGTTACTTTAGTTCAAATGCCAACGGTACATCCTTTCAATATCACCAAATCACTGACAACGATTCTATTACCTTTTATTCCGCCTGGATGGTTGATGAAAACAACATCTATGTTGCCGGACAAATCGAATGGGAATTTTATTTGGGCCATGGAGTAATTTTCAAAACTACTAATGGTGGACAAACCTGGACAAGAAAAGATGTCCTAGAGAGCATTAGTATTCCTCCTTATGGCCGACGGATGGTCAAGGACATTGAATTTCGCAATCTAAATATTGGCTACGCTATTACTGGTACCAATATTTATGAACCAGGGATTGTCTCTGATCAAATACATTTTACCAACAATGGCGGCCAAACTTGGACTGGTGTTAGCTTTCCCGATGGTCTTGTAGTCGATGGTAGTTTTAGCGGACCAGTCGCTGCCTATGCCGTCAATCGACCTGATGGTACCAGTTATATCAAATATAGCAGTTCCAATAGTGGCAATGGCTGGACGACTAACAATCTTAACTGGCAAGCAAATATTGATTTTCTAAATTACGACAACGAAGCTGATTGCTGGACGGTTAGCTGCTTATCTAATGGTGCAGAAACCGCAATTCTTTTTCACAATGAAACAGCCAATAGTATTGGTAATTACTTAACTACTTGGCAATCTTATCCTTTGAGTTATGTACCAATAAACTCAGTTTTAAGAAAACCAATAGTTGAACATCATAACAATGATATTTACTCCACCATAATTATCCAAAGTCCACAAAGTAATCGTCTTGCCATTATTAAATCAGAAAATCAAGACTACTGGCATGTCTATATCGATTATTTACCAGTCGACTACCAACCAGACCAAGATAGCTTAGTAACTGGCCTAGTCTATGCTAACGGCAAGCTCTACCTTGCTAATAACGAAAAAATTTGGTCCTACCAAATTGAAGTGGCCACTGACGATCAAACCCAAACACCATCACCAGAAATAACTAATATAGAGTGTTATCCCAATCCTTTTAGAAACGATACTTATATTAAATTCAAAAACCAAACTGACATTAATGTTGAAGTAAATATTCTCAACATTAAGGGTCAATTAGTTAAAAAACTTCTTCAAAAAAATCTCGACCCAGGTGAACATCGTTTTATCTGGGACGGCAAAAAAGACAATGGACAATCAGCATCAGCTGGTGTCTATTTCTACAATTTAAAATCAGGCCGGTATTCCCATACTGGCAAAATACTACTCTTAAAATAAACCTTAAGCCGAGTCTAAAACTCGGCTTTTATCTTGACAAAAAATTGATTATGTGCTTAAATATCAACACTGTGGAAAGTCGTCCCTTAAAAATAAATAGAAAAAGGAGGTTTAGATGTTTGGCACAATACCACCAGAGAACGCGCTTGATTTTTCTTATAAATGGCAAAAAAACTTTATTGCCATTATCGAAAGTCAAGCTGAAACCCAATTAACACCACGAGTTTTTCTACAAGAAATTCTCCCTCGAATAATTAACTGGTATAACCAACGAAAATTGTTCGATCGGTTGGAGGCCAAAGACAACATCACCCACCTGATTAGACAGCTGTGCTTTGTTTTGGCGTCAAATCGCCACCTGGATGATGACGAGCTTTGTGCCAGTCTGCTAGCTGTTTACGCTAGCGATATTGGCAAAGGTCTACTTGAAGAACGTCAACAAAGTCTTCACCCTGAAATGTCAGCCCTTATCTTAGGCTCATGTCTCAAGGATTTAGGCTTAGTTGGTCAACTTTATAGTGAAGCCATCTACGCCACCATGGCCCATAATGGCTATAATACTAGAACAATTACTGACAAAATTGACCACTTGATTGATTCTTATCCAGATAGCATCGATGGTCAATTACATCTGCCAACCGTCATGGCCCGTAAGGCAGCTCAAGCTGAGCTGATGGGACCCTATGGTTTCGTTAGAATAATGCTAGCTAACTATCGCTACCCGGAAAGATTTGCTCTAGGTCGTCCAGCAGAGAATGCTGTCCTTAGTCAAATTAAAAATCAGTTACTAAGCCAAATTGGCATCACTCAATATAACCAAAGAGATTTTGGCACAATTAAAGATTTAAACGATCACTACTGGGACTGGTCAAGAGATTTAGTTAATCGAGTTCAATCGCTTCATGACCTTAAAATAGCTAAAAATGATTTCATGAGTTCAGATTTAGCAACCTGGCTCCACCAAAAAATCGGTAGCGACTGTAGTGTCGACGGTTTCATCAATATGATTAACAACTTAGATGAAATTGATCGAACTGCTTGGCTATCTGGTCTATCATTAGCCAGAGAACTAACCGAACCACAAGCCGATCTCCTAACAGAAAAAATCGGCAAAAAATTAAGGATAATCCCTGAAAACTTACCAGTTTTCGGGTCATTATTCTTTGAATTTTTAACCCTCTAACTTAAAGGCAACCATCTAGGTTGCCTTTTTCTTTTATCTTATCGAATTATTTTTTCTTTTCATTTGACTGCGTCGCCACTGATCAATTGCCTGATGATTGCCCGACAACAGCACCTCAGGCACAGCTAGCTTTTGACCATTGATTTCCACAACTTCCGGCTTGGTATATTGAGGATATTCTAATTGGCCAACGCGACTATGTGATTCTTGAATCAAGCTATCAGCATTACCTAAAACACCCGGTACTAGTCTGGCAATAGAATCAACAATCGTCATTGCTCCTAGTTCTCCACCAGTCAAAACATAATTACCAATCGCAATTTCTTCATCAATTAATTCTTTGATTCTTTCATCAACGCCTTCATAGCGACCACAAATTATAACGACTTCATCCAAGTGACTATAACGGCGCGCTTGAGCTTGAGTCCAAGTCCGTCCTTTGGCTGACATTAAAATAACTTTACATTTTTTATGATTAGTCTTTATAGCTGCCAAAGCTTTGGCAATTGGCTCAACTTGCATTACCATGCCTGGACCACCACCATAAGGCGTATCATCAATTCGCCGCTGTCTATTGAGGGACCAATCGCGCAAATCGTGAATTTTGATAGAAAAATGGCCTTGCTTTTGCCCACGACCGATGATTGATTCATTAAAATAACCAAAGGCTTCGGGTAAGACTGAAATAATTTGGAATAGCATAGGCTTTAATTATAGCACAAAAAACAAAAAGACCAGCGAGCTGGTCTTTTTGCTATTAAGGGAGTGCTTTTAGATTGATAAATCTTCAACTGAAGATAGGTCAACGCTTTCGGTAGCAACCTGTTCTGGACGATCTTCACGATGAGGTCTTTGACCACCATTTGGATCGTAGATTTTTAGATTGACGCGAGCGCTATTTTTAGCACCGACAATTTTTAATAAAGTGCGGATAGCCTGTGCAGTCTGGCCACGACGACCAATGACATA
>CAZXQE010000027.1:0-8153 GCA_964643015.1 uncultured Gammaproteobacteria bacterium | reverse complement strand
CTTGGTTTTCTTCTGGCATGTGGACTTTTTCCACGCTTGGTTGGCCAGATAATTTTAAGGATGGCCAAAAAACCAGTGATTTAGCCAAGTTTCATCCTCATCAAGTGATTGAAACCGGTTATGATATTTTGCCGCTCTGGGTGTCGCGGATGATTATGATGTCGCTTTATGCGGTTGGCGAAGTGCCTTTTCGTGATGTCTATCTGCATGGCCTAGTTTTGGATGAACATGGTAAGAAAATGAGTAAGTCCAAAGGTAATGGTCTTGATCCGCTAGATATGATTGAGCTTTACGGCACCGATGCTGTTCGTCTGTCACTCTTGATTGGTATTACACCAGGTAATGATTGTCGCCTGGGGGTTGAAAAGATTGCTAGCTATCGTAATTTTGTTAATAAACTATGGAATATTGGTCGCTATATTTTGTCATTACTGCCAGATAAGACGGTTTATGTCCAGAGTAATCTAGACTTATCCCAAACTACTCTGGCTGATAAATGGATTTTGGGTCGCTTTGATGAACTCGTGAAAACAGTTGGTCAGCGAATTGATAATTATGAATTTTCTTTAGCTGGTGAAGCGTTGCGTGATTTTACTTGGAATGATTTAGCGGATTGGTATTTGGAGGTTAGTAAGATTGAAGCCTCTAGTCAGAAAGCTAATGTTTTAGGCTATATCTTTAAAAATTTACTAATTTTGTGGCAACCGTTCATTCCCTTTGTGACTGAAGTTTTGTGGCAACAACTAGAAATTGGTGAACCTTTGATTGTTGCTAAATGGCCAGAGCCACTGGGTGGCGACTTTAGTCAAGGCAAAGATTTTGCTTTAATTCAATCATTAATTGTTGAAATTCGTAATTTACGTAGCAGTCAACAGATTGCTCCAAGTCAAAAGTTATCAGCTACTATTGTGGCTGGTTCAGCTACTAGTCTAATTGCTGAACAAATTGAACTTATCAAGAGGTTGCGAACAGGTTTGGAAAATGTGGAAGTAGTGGCCGAGGCCGTGGTTCCAGAGAAATCTTTGTCTGGAGTTTGTGGATCAATTAGTTTTTATTTATTTGGTGAAATTGAAGCAGCTGGGTCAGTAGAGAAAAATCAGAAAAGATTAGCCGAACTAACCGAGGTAATTAAAAATTTAGAGCAGCGCTTAGCTAATCCAGAGTTTACTGCCAAGGCGCCAGCTAAAATTGTTGAGGCTGAACGTCAAAAACTTGCTGATTGGCAAGCGGAATTTAATACTTTGCAACAAAAATAATTAAATAATATGTGGTTAATCAATTTAGTGGCTTCGATTGTTGTGCTTTCTGCAGCTTGGTCACTATCTCGCTGGTGTGCTAGTTTTAACCGTCGCTGGGCTGAGCGCCGTCAAGGCTCAGAACATATCAATCCGACGATGCGCCTGATCTTGCAACGATCAATTCAAGCAGTAATTTATATTGTTGCTTTACTAACCATTGGTCAGATTTGGCATATTGACATTGGTCCACTTTGGGCTGGACTAGGGGTGGCTGGTGTAGCGATTGCCTTGGGTTTACAAGAAACTTTATCCAATTTATTTGCTGCTTTTTTTATTATCATTGATAAAACAATTCGGGTTGGTGCTTATTTAAGAATGGATGATGGTACTGTTGCCAAGGTGGAGGATATTTCTTGGCGCTCAACTCGCCTGAGAACAGCGGCTGGTGAAAAAATTATTATGCCCAATTGCTTGTTTGCCAATCAAAAAGTGGTTAGTTATGGTCATAGCGAAAAAGGCTGGCGTTTGAGTTTGTCAGTTATAGCTGCACCCAATAGTAAATTAATCGATATTGAGGAAGGTGCCCTAGTTGCTGCTAAAATCGTGGCGGAAAAATATCAAAAAACTGCTACGGAGCCGCAATTTTATTTTGAAGAATTAACCGCCAGTGGTCTTAAATTTAGAGTGGTTATAAAAATTGACCAGGCTTCAGATGAAATAACAGCTCGTCATGAGCTTTTGAAAAATATAATTAATGAATTGGCCAAGCGGTCTTGTCCGCTAGTCGGCCGTTAAAGATATGGTAAATACTGATCCGCAAATAATTGATGAATTATTATCACGGGGTGTTGATGAGGTAATTGTCAAAGAAGATTTGCGTAAAAAATTATTGAGTGGTAAGCAATTGCGAGTTAAATTTGGGACTGACCCGACTAGCCCCAATTTACATTTAGGCAGATCAATTCCAATTTTGAAATTGCGTGATTTACAGCGTTTGGGTCACCAGATAGTTTTTATTGTTGGTGATTTTACTGGTGTTATTGGTGATACTTCTGACAAAGACAGTGAGCGGCCAATGCTCACCAAGGAGCAGGTCAAAACCAATATGGCCAAGTATTTTGAACAGGCTGGTAAACTGATTGATTTAGATAACTGTGAATTTCACTATAATAGCGAATGGTTGGGTAACCTGACTTATGAACAAATCGGTGAGCAAGCTGATCAATTTTCTGTTGCTGAATTTATTGCTCGCGATAATATCCGTCGTCGTCTAGATGTTGGTACTAGAGTTTCCTTGCGTGAAATGCTTTATCCGATTATGCAGGGTTATGATTCGGTCATGGTTAAATCTGATATCGAACTTGGTGGAACTGATCAGCGCTTTAATCTTTTAGCTGGCCGTAAACTGCAAGAACATTTTGGCCAAGAACCGCAAAATATTTTAATGACTGTTTTAGCCGAAGGGACTGATGGTCGCAAAATGAGTTCGAGTTGGGGTAATACGATTACTTTTTCTGATGAGCCCACTGCCATGTATGCTAAAGTCATGAGTGTTGGCGACGAGCTGATCATTAAATATTTTACTTTAATGACTCGTATTCCCTTAACTGAAGTAGCTCGTTATGAAACCGATCTTAAAAATGGAGCCAATCCTCGTGATGCCAAAATGGCTTTAGCTAAAGAATTGGTGACTATGTATCACGGAGCGGAGGCAGCTAGTCAAGCCGAGGATTATTTTATTAAAGTTGTTCAACAAAAAGCTTTGCCGGAAGATATCGCGACAGTGGAGTTAGTTAAAGCTGATTGGTCAATCATTGATTTACTTTTGGAGCTTCAAGCGACAACTAGTCGTGGTGAAGCTCGTCGTTTAATTGAACAAGGTGGTGTAAAACTGGCTGAACAAGTTGTTGGTGATAGTCAATTTGTCATTAATTTGACTGCTGAGCCAGTGTTACTGCAAAAAGGTAAGAAGCAGTTTTGGTATTTAAAGCTAGCTAGTTAGTATGCCTTGGTATAATAAAATCACTCAAAAAATTGTTGCGGCTATCAATCAGCAGTTGCCAGAAGCTATTGCTGAGCTAGCTGATTTATCAGTTCCGCCGCAGCCTGAACTAGGTGACTTGAGTTGGCCTTGTTTTGCAGCAGCTAAAAAACTGGGTTTATCGCCAGTTGAATTAGCCAAAGATTTGGCAACTAAATTAACTGATTTAGCTTGGTCGGAAATTGAAACCTGGCAAGCGGTTGGCCCTTATTTAAATTGCCATTTCAGTGGTTCAGTGATTGCTCAGGTAGTTATTGATGAAATCAGAACGCAAGCCGGTGATTATGGCCGTTCTGATATTGGCCAGGGTCAGCGGATTATGATTGAATATTCTAATGCTAATACCCATAAAGAATATCACGTTGGCCATCTGCGCAATCTATTTTTTGGTGATAGTGTTCAGCGGATTTTAAATTTTTGCGGCTATCAGGCTATTCCAGTTTCTTATCTTAATGATTTTGGTATTCATATTGCTAAAGTAATTTGGAAGCTCAATCAACTACCAGAGGATCAAATCATGCCAGCTAATCGCGGTTTTTATCTGGGGCAGATTTATGTTGAGGCCAGCCAAGAATTAAAAGAAAATCCAGAAGCTCAGACTGAAGTTAGTGCTATTATGCAGCGTTTGGAAGCTAAACTGGAGCCAGAATATAGCCGTTGGCAAGAAACTCGACAGTGGAGTGTTGATCAGTTTAATGCGATTTATGGGGAGTTGGACATTCGTTTTGATCATACTTTTTTTGAAAGTGAATATTTAGATCAGGGTCGAGAAATTGTTACTGCAATGTTAGCTGACGGCCGTTTAGAAAAAAGCCAAGGCGCAATCATTGCTAATTTGGAACAAGAAAATTTGGGAGTGTTGCCAATCTTTCGTAGTGATGGAACCTCGCTTTATCCGGTGGCTGATTTACCTTTAGCGCAGGCTAAGTTTAATGATTACCAGCTCGATGAGTCTTGGTATGTAATTGATGAACGACAAAACCTTTATATTGAGCAATTGGCAGCGGTTTTGCGCCGACTTGGTATCAATAAACCAATTCGTCATTTGTCATATAGCTTTGTGAAACTGCCTAGTGGCATGATGTCTTCACGTAATGGTACCGTTATTACCTATGAAGATTTGAAAAAGCAATTACTGGACAAGGAAAGAGAGGAAATCAATCGTCGTCATGTTGATTGGAGCGAGGAGCAGCAAATTGAAACTGCTTGGCAAGTGGTGGCTGGCGCGCTAAAATTTGAAATGATTAAAGTTGGTGCTGATAAACCAATTACTTTTGATATTGAACAGGCTTTAAGTTTTGAAGGTTTTACCGCCGCTTATATTCAATACGCGGCTGTTCGTTTGGCGGCTATTATCCGTCAGACTGATAGTGATGATCAAACTGGCGTATTGGATTTGAACGAACCATTAGAAAAGAATCTATTACTTAAATTAGCCAAGTTTAGCCAGGTAGTTGAATTATCAGCTGAGCAGACTGATCCGTCAGTTTTGGCTAAGTATTTATTTGAGTTAGCTCAGATGTTTAATGATTATTATCAAAAAGTTAGAATTATCGGTTCCAAGCAAGCCGCTAGTCGTTTGCAGTTGGCTAGGGCGATTCGTCAAGTTTTAGCTAATGGTTTAAATCTTTTAGGTATTAATGCCCCTAAGGCAATGTAAATATATGTCACCAAATGAATTGTTAGATCAATTAAATCAAGAATTAACAGTTGTTCAAGACGAAGCTAGTTTAGCTCTGGTTTGGCAAAAATATTTTGGCAAGCAGGGTTTGATTAAGGAACAGGTTAAGGCTTTAGCTCAACTGTCAATTGAAGAAAAAAGAGAAAAAGGTCCGATTTGGCAAGCCGCTCAAACTAAAGCCCAAGAGCAATATGATAATCGTGCTCAGGCTATTGCGGCTGCTGGCAGAGAAGCAACTTGGCAAGCTGAAGCTCAAGCTATTGGTTTAACTCCGGTTAAACTCGGCCACCTTCATCCAATTACTGAAACTATTCGTCAGCTCAATCAGCTATTTATCAAGATGGGCTATAGCGTCATGGAAGACCGAGAAATTGAAACCGATGAGTTTTGTTTTCAACGCCTTAATGTTCCAGCTGATCATCCAGCTCGTGATATGCAAGATACTTTTTATCTTCAGGAACCCAATATTTTATTAAGAACTCAGACTTCTTCAGTTGAATCTCGGCTTTTAGCCGGTGCTAAACCACCGTTTAAAGCTGTCTGTCCGGGACGAGTTTATCGCAATGAAACTGTTAACAAGAGCAATCACTTTATCTTTCATCACTATCAAGGAGTAGTGGTTATGGAAAAGGTTAGCTTGGCTGATTTGTTTGGTACTTTTACAGCTTTGTTCCAAGAAGTTTACGGACCAGATGTTAAAATTCGTTTCCGTAATAAATATTATCCTGAAGTTGAACCAGGTGTTGGTCCAGATATGCAGTGCTTTAATTGTGGCGGAACTGGTTGCCCAGTTTGTAAAGGAGTTGGCTGGATTGAAATGGGTGGCGCTGGCATAATTCATCCTAAAGTTATGGCCATGGCTGGCCTTGACACTAGCAAATGGCAAGGCTTTGCCTTTGGTCTCGGGCTTGATCGCTGGGCCATGGCTCGCCACAATATTACAGATATCCGCACTTTACTAGGCGGTAATTTAGGTTATAAACCATACGACCATGAAAATACTTTATAGTCAGATTAAACAATTAGTACCAGGTCTTATTGCTACACCGGCGGAAGTCGGCGAGGCTTTAACTATGACCGGTATTATGCAGGAGAGCTTGACTCAAATTAATTATAATGGCCAGCCAGATACCTTGCTTGGTTTGGAAGTTCGGCAAAATCGGGCTGATTGTTTTTCGGTTATTGGTATTGCTCGCGAAGTAGCCGCTTATTTTAATTTGGAATTGAAGTTGCCAGTTGCTAAGACTTGGCAAGCAACTGATTTAGCTTTGCCAATTAGAGTTGAAACAACGGAGGTTCGCCGACTCAAAGCCGTTAAACTTAGTAATCCTAGTTCTTGGGAGTCGCCACAGTGGTTGGTTGATTATTTGGCTGTTTATGATTTGAAGAGTGTTAATCTATTGGTTGATCTTTCTAATTATGTCATGATTTTGACTGGCTATGCGTCTCACTTGATTGATTTAGCACCAATTGATGGCGATATTGTTTGGTCAGTCAATGATCGCCCACTAGAAATTACCACGTTAGACGGTAGTCAAGTTAAATTAACTAGCGGGGAGTTATTAATTGGTGATCGTCACCAAACTATTGCCTTGGCTGGTATTGTTGGTACTAATTATGCAGCAATTAGTCCAGTGACGACCAATTTTGTCTTAGAAATGGCAGCTTATAATCCTAGTATTGTTCGTAAAAATTCTCGTCAGTTGCATATTGTGACTGAGGCGAGTAACAAATTGGAAAAATATTTGAGCGTTAGTGAACTAGCTTATGCTTTTGACCTTTTGGTTAATTTATTAATTGAGCAGGCCGGTGTTCAGGTGACTAGTAGTATTTTTGAATACTATCCTGAAACTCCAGCGACAATTGTAATCCCTTTTAACCCACAACTAGCTTCACAGTTAGCTGGGGTTGAGATTACTTTAGCTGAAAGCCAGCAGCTTTTGGAACAATTAGGCTTTACTCTTGATACTCAAGCTTTACCTTGGCAAGTAACAGTACCAGCTTGGCGAACTGATTTGGAGATGCCAGAAGACTTGGTTGAAGAAGTGGTTCGTCTTTATCGCTATGATCGAATCCCAGCTGTTTTACCAGCTCTCAAAGTAACGGCTGATATTACTAAGCCATTAACTAAGCTTAAGGAAAAATGGCGTGATTATTTGACAGCTGGCGGTTGGGATGAAGTTTTATCTTGGACCATGGTCACTCATGATAATAATTTGGAAACCAATTTTTTAGACTGGGAGATTGCTAGCGCCATTAATGCGATTAATGAAGATTATACTGATTTACGGCAAACTGTTTTGGCTAGCTTAGTTAAGCAATCAAGAGAGTATTATAAAAAGCAAGTGGCCGATTTGCAGATTTTTGAAATCGGCAAAGTTTTTGGTCAAAAAGATGGTGAGTATTTAGAAGCTGAACATTTGGGCTGGCTGCAAGCTGGTGATGACAGAGTGGTAGAAGGTTTACGACAGACTATCACTGGTTTTCTAGCCTATAATGGTGTTACTGAAATTACTTGGGATAAATTGGAAAAAGTGCCAACTGTTGGTAATCCTTATGCCGCTTGGCAGATTAGTTTAGCTGGTCGAGTAATTGGTGCTTTAATGCAACTGGTTGATAAATATAATGGTCAAACTATGGTGGCGGCCGAAATTAATGCCGATCTAGTGGCTGAATATTTAGCTACTGCTGGTCACTATGCGCCAACGGTTGAACTAACACAAAAATTAGTTAGTCTTGATGCCAATTTAGAATTAGCTAACCGTCAAGCCCTAGATAGTGAACTAGCTGAAATTAGAGCCAAGGTTGGGCGAGAAAGTTTATGGAGCCTTGCAGTTACTGATGAATTTGCTTTACCCAATGGTCAGTATCGCTATACGGTTCGAGCAGTCTACAAGGAACTTGATGATCAGTCAGCCAAGAAATTGCACTTACAAGTTTTTGGCCTGAATTAATTGGCTTTTAGCTCAGTTGGTTTGACACTGTTTAGCCAGCTATGCTATTATTTAGAATAATGTTAGGCACTTTAGCCTAAGTTTAATGTTAAAGAAAAAGTATGGAGCTTCATGACAAAGAGTTCTTAGAGTATGTTGTCAAAGCCATCGTCAGCAATCCGGAAGATGTTTCCGTTGATCGTAGCGTTGACGAAATGGGCGTCCTGTTGACCTTGAAAATCAATCCGGCCGACATGGGC
>CAZXQE010000026.1:0-8382 GCA_964643015.1 uncultured Gammaproteobacteria bacterium | reverse complement strand
TAGCTCAGTTGGTTAGAGCGCGACACTGATAATGTCGAGGTCGGAGGTTCAACTCCTCCATTGCCCACCACCAAAATTATCGCGGGATAGAGCAGTTGGCAGCTCGCCAGGCCCATAACCTGGAGGTCGTTGGTTCGAATCCAACTCCCGCAACCAAGTAGCCTCGGTAGCTCAGTGGTAGAGCAAAGGACTGAAAATCCTTGTGTCGTCAGTTCGATTCTGACTCGGGGCACGTTTTTTTAACGGGGTGTGGCCCAGCTGGTTTAAGGCGCCTGCTTTGGGAGCAGGAGATCCCGAGTTCGAATCTCGGCATCCCGACTATGGCTGGAATTACCGGAGCGTTGCCAGGCTGTTTTATTTTAGTCTAGGTGTGAACTGCCGAATTTTGGCCAACCGCGGGTATAGTATAATGGCTTTTATGTCAGCCTTCCAAGCTGAAGATACGGGTTCGATTCCCGTTACCCGCTCATCGATGTAGCAACCCTTTAGGGGTTGTTTTTTGTTTTAAGTAAAAACAAATGATGCTATAATTAAATAGTTATGAAAAAAGAACTATTTATTTTTTGTCTATTTTTATTAATCGCTTTTTCCCCGGTAGTTGTAAAAGCTGATAATCAGGCAGAAGCAGCTGTTATTTTTCAAAGCGGTACCAAAGTACAAGTGATTGCTGATCATAGTAAAGCTACTAAAAGTGAAGCTGAACAAGTTTTGGCTATAAAAACTTTTGTCGAACCGTTTAAGGAATTAAAAAATAGCCAAGCCAGCCAGAAGCAAGCCATTGCCAATTTTATTATTTATGGTACTTCAGGAACACAAAATTTAAATCAAGCGGCGCGTTACCGTATGGTTTTGGCTTACCGTGTTAGGCAGCAAAAATTTCCAGTCTCTCAAGCGGATTGGCTAGAATTGCTCAATCAGCCGCCCGGGATGAATGTCTGGATTTGTGGTATTCGCGTTGGTGATAAGCACGAAATAAATGTTAAAGAATCTTTTTTGCGCGGTTTTTATAGTTATAAAAAAGATTTGACGCCAGATTTGATTACTATTTCTACTTCAACTATACCAGATGATTGTTTTCGCGAGGCTGAGAAAATAATTATTCGATTGCTATCATGTCGATTAAAAATGCTGATTATTATAATGGGGTCGCTCAAAAATATAAAAAGGTTTTGATGTTTATGCCGGCTGGTAGCAATAGTTTTCAAAAGGTTTTTCATACTAGCGTTGCCTCAGCCCCAGTTGTAATTACTGGAGCTGGTGATCAGCACAATAAGACTGGTTATAATGTTGAATTTTTTTCTATCAATCCGCTCGATAAAAAATCGTTTGTTTCTAGTTATTCCAATGGCTATATTGCTGGTCAGATTGCTTACATTGCTAAAAAGCTTAATATATCAGTCAGTCAGGCGCGAACGATTGCTCGTGAGACGGCTTCTTTAACTAAGTCTTTTTCAGCTGAAAACGGTTTTGGTCAGGTTCAGATTGAGCAAGCCTTGGCTCGAGGTAAAAATAAGTAATTTGGCTATATTTTAAATTGAAAATAAATTATTTTTTATGTCTAAGAAATTTGTTTTAATTGGTTCCGTTGGTTTGGGTTTAATTTTTATGTTTTTGTGTGGGGCGATTGTTTACCGAATCAATAAACTTAATCAAGAACAGGCTAGTCAAGCAATCATTGAAATTGATAACAATCAGGCTAGCGAAAATCAAGATCTTATTCAGCGGCCAGAATTAGAGCAGTCAGTAATAGAAAATCCGACAATGATTACTTCAACGGAGATGAGTAGCCAAGTTATTAAATCAGTTAAAGCTGAACAATTACAAGCTTGTATTGATTGTAATAGTGGTGACAAACCGGAGGGTGAGATTTGTTGCAGTGTAACTGCGGCTGAATTTGAAACAAATTGTTCAAAGCAAAATGGCGCTTTTATTAGTCAGCGATTACATCCAACATCAATTGATAAATTATTTTGTTTAGAAAAGCAGGCTGATGCTGGCAAGGCTTGTTCTAGTAATGAGCAGTGTTTATCGGCTTACTGTAATTTTTCTTTAGCCTTGCAAGATGGTAGTTGTGCTCTGGAAAGTGAAAAAAATGGAACCAACAGTGAAGAGGGTTGGTTAATCGAAACTTATAATTGCCAAACTACCGAGCCAGGTCATTGTGCTGAAGTTAGCGATAATTTTACACCAAGGGTCTTGCAAAAATTTGAAATTAGTGGTACAACGCTGATTAGAAAAACTAATAATGCTTTACATTATTAGACTTTAATTATTTAATCTCAATGGTTTTTTTAGAAATTGTAATTCTTTTGATTTTATCAGCTTGGTTTTCTGGCATGGAAATTGCTTTGTTTTCACTAACGCCAAGTACAGTTAAGTCTTTGGTTTTAAATCAAGCCAAAAATGCTAAATTAGTACAAAAATTATTGAAAAATAAGCAAAAATTGCTGATTGTTTTATTGATTGGTAATAATTTAGTTAATATTACCGCGGCTAGTTTGGCCAGTTTATGGGTTGGTAAACATTTTGATTCTGGCGCTTTAGGAATTGCTACCGGAACCATGACGATTTTAATTTTAATTTTTGGTGAAATGTGCCCTAAGGCCTTCTTCCAATCCAAGGCTGAAAGAGTAGCTTTATTATTTGCTCCATTGGTTTATTTTTTAGAGATAATTTTGTATCCTCTGGTTTTTTTGTTAGAAAAATTGTTATCAGCGCTGACTGGCAAAGATCAACGTAAAATAATTTCAGCGCAAGAATTTAAGGCTATGAGTCGTATAGCTGTCGAAAATGGTGTTTTTCGCTTCAAGGAGCATGAGATGATTATGAATGTTTTGAAATTTGGCAATGTTACGGCCAAGGATATTATGACACCGCGCTACCGAATGTCAGTAGTTAATGAAGAAGCCGAGATTGACCAGATTGCTTATTTTATGGCTCAGGAGGGTTATAGTCGCTATCCGGTGTATCATAATCAAGAAGATAACATCGTTGGCTATGTTCATCTAATTGATGTTATGCGCGTGCTTAATAGTGATGATCGTGAAGATCAGTTAATTAAGCACGTTAATCCAATTATCAAAGTTGATGAAGATGATAAGATTGATCAGATCTTTCGGCGCATGATTAAAAAGCGTATTCATATTGCTATGATTTATCGCAATAAAGAACAGCTTTTAGGTATGTTAACGCTAGAGGATGCTTTGGAGGAAATTGTTGGTGAAATTGAAGATGAGAATGATCAAGAAATCACTGAAAGAATTAATGAACGATTGACTGAAAAAACTGAAGTACTTGATTAGCTAAAAATAAAAAAACAGGCCTTAGTGGAATGTCTGTTTTTTTGTATCAAAATTGTTTATCGGATAAAATTATTCAGCTCGATCGCAAATACCATTAGAATTGTTGTCGGTAAAATTTGGTTTTTCACCGTTTTGTGCCTTAGCACAGCCGCAACCAGCTTGATCTGTTTTACCGGTTTTTTGACCACAGCCATTAGCGCCACAGCCGCAGCTGGGAGTAGTTTTAATAGTGTCAGTTTTAGTAATTTCGGCCTGGCTACTGGCACTTTGAACCGAAGCCCAAGTAAAGCCGCTGATAACTAAAAAGGCAATCATGAGGCCACCATACATCAAGTGTCGTTTGTTCATAATATTTTAATAATTAATAATCGCTATTAATTATTAATACGCAGCTAATGTCTATTTTCTGTCACTTTGGCAAGTCTGACCATTAGCGCAGTTACATTTTTGACAGCCGCAATGATTTTGATAAGGGCGAATTTCTTTGGCAGCAAAGATTTGTGGCCCAATAATTTGGCCGACAATCTTAATGGGTTGATTGGTTTTGGTTGGTGTAGTTGGTTGAATAGTGTTGTTATCGAGAGTGATTGTCCAGAGAGAATTATCAAAAGCAATTATTTGCAAGCTAGTTGTCGAGTAGTCAACTATTTGACCAACCAAAAGACCATTGTCTGGTTGATGCCAAAGATGATCTTGGCAATTTAAGCGATGATAGAGTGGTTTTTGTGCTAGATTTTGATTAATTTCTTTGCCCAGTCCAGAATAGGCAATCAAAGCTCCAAGTAGTAAGCTAATAATTAAACCATCAATCGTTATTCTGATAATAGAATGTCGATAGCCATGACGAGTTTTGCGAAAATAATTACGAATAATCAAGATTGTTACGAGGAGAGTAAGGAGCCAAAACAAAGGTAGCGAACGGATTATTAAGTGATGACCAAGCTGCCAAGCTAGTTGCCAATCGTTAAAGCGCAGGTAATCAATAATCATGGCACTGGCTAGACTACCAATGGCCACCCAGATTAATAACAATAACCACAACAAGAGATTGCGTAAAACAAAGAGCCACTGTGGACGAGGCTTTAAGGCCTGGTGTTCAATTTTTTTAATAACTTTTTGGCAAGTTTATTCATGTTTTTTAATTAAAAGATTTTGTAGTCTCTGTTTGCCACGTTTTAATAAAGTGGCTACAGTTCCAGCTGGTTGCTGGATAATATCAGCAATGGCTTGATAATCTAAATCTTCAAAATAGCGTAAAATTATAACTTCGCGATATTTACTAGGCAAATTATTTATTGCTCGGTTAAGTTGAGTTCGCCAAATGGCAGTATTGGCTGTTTGTTGCCAATTGTGACCAGCTAGTGAATTTAAGGCTTCGGTATCAATAGAATAATCAATATTAGGACGAGCTAATCGACGGCGATGATGACTAATTGTTTCATTGTGGGCAATTCGATAGAGCCAAGTAGAAAGTTTTAGTTCGGGATCAAAGTTGTTGATATTGAGATAAAGTTTAAGAAAAACTAATTGTAGAATATCTTCAATATCTTCCCGCCCCAAGCCGGATAGACGAAAAATATAGCGCGATAAAGGCGCCTGATAACGATTAATCAGGATGGCTAGATTTTCCGGGCAATTGTTGAGGTTAGCGGCTAATTCTTCGTCGCTAATCATGGTTAGTTTTTCCATATTATAAATTATAACAGGCAATTAGGAATAAGTATAACCCTGAAAGTATTTTTCTCTTGACAAAAGGGGTTTATCTTAGCTATAATCAGACTACCGTTAATGCTCACTTACTTAGTCAATTTTTAACCAGGCATTGTTTATGCTGAAAATCAAGCTTGCCCGCATTGGCAAAAAGAAAGCTCCAATCTATCGTTTTATTATTTCTGAAGTTGGTCGTGATCCATATGGCCGCGTTTTGGAAAACTTAGGTTCTTATAATCCTAGATCTAAAGAATTACAAGCCAAGGCTGACAGAATTAATCATTGGATTAGTCAGGGTGCTCAAATGACTATTACTGTTAATAATTTATTGGTTAGCCATAAGATTGTTAAAGGTGAAGTTATTCGTGTTGTTAGTAAACAAGCTACTCCAGCTACTCCAGAAGCTAAGGAAGCTCCAGCTGCTCCAGCGGCTAAAGAAGAAGCTCCAGTCGAGGAAGTTACTGTTGAAGAAACAGCTCCAGTTGAAGAAACTACTACTGAAGAAGCTCCAGCTGAATAGTTGGCTCTATTTTTCAAGCGAATTTTAAAATCAGGCTCTCGTCAAAGAGTCTGATTTTTTATATAATAAAAAAGTAATAATTTTTTAAAATATATGCTTTCTCGTCGAGCGTGGTTTTGGTTAATTTTTTCTTTTTTTGCTGTTTTGATTGTTTTGGATGCTGTTCGTTTAGGTAGCCTAGGTTTAACAGCTTATCGTCAAGCATTGGTTGGTCGTCAGTCTTTTGAGCAAGGTTGGCAGGAGATTAAAGCTGGTGATTGGACGGCAGCTAGTCAAGAGATACAGAAAGCTCAACAGTCTTTTACAATTGCTCGCAATAATAGCTATGTTTTAGCTCATCATTTTTTGTGGTCCAAGATTGACTGGTATCATCAGCAAACGAACAGTGCTTATAATCTTTTTAAATCAAGCGAAATTGCTTGTCGAACAGCAGTTAGTTTTTTAGGTCAGGTGGATAAACTGCAAAATACTAAGCTAACTAATTTAATACCAGGCGCGATTGCCACAAATGACAAGACTAATGCTCAGGTTTTGGCGCAAATGAAAGAAATTCAGCCATTAATTTTGGAAACTTTAGCCAATATTAATGAGTTGGAAGCTAGCTTAGCTCAGGTTAATTTTGCAGCGGGACTAACCGAACTTAACCAACCAGTAGCTGAATTACGTTCCAGCTTGGATAGTGGTAAAAAATTGCTAGCTGATTATTTGCCCTGGATTCAGCTAGCACCGTATATTGCCAATCAAGTTGGTGATGGCCGATTTTTGCTGATTTTGCAAAATAATGATGAGCTTCGACCAACTGGCGGCTTTATTGGTAATTATGGTCTTTTAGAATTAAAGGATGGGCGAGTGGCTAATTTGGAAACACATGACAGCTATCACTTGGATATGCCAGCTCAAGATGCTTTCAAGCCAGCCGTGCCTTATGAACTTAATCGTTATTTGGGGGTAAAGCAATGGTTTTTTCGTGATGCCAACTGGTCGCCAGATTTTCCAACTACCGCTCGTCAGCTAAAGTATTTTTACCAAGAACAAACTAAAGTTATTAAAAAAACTGATACGGCAGAAAAAATAGATGGTGTGATTGCCATTACGCCGCCGTTGGTTGAAGATTTTTTAGATATTGTTGGTCCAATTACTGTTGAAGATCAGACTTATACTCGCAGTAATTTTGTTGACTTATTGCAGTATCGAGTGGAAATGTCTTATGACCAGTATGGAGTCAGTTCTTGGAATCGCAAAGAAGTGATTAATGATGTTATTAAAGAATTAAAAAAGCGATTGCTAGCTTTGCCAGCCAATCGTTGGGCTGAGGTCGCCCAAGTGCTGATTAAAAATTTGGAACGTAAAAATGTTTTATTATATAGCGAAGATAATGCCATTGAACAATGGTTGATTGGGCAAAATTGGGCCGGTCAAGTTCGCAATACCAATGCTGATTTTTTGTGGGTGGTCGATGCTAATCTAGGGGCTTTTAAGAGTGATGCCGTAGTCGATAAGCATGTTGATTATCAGCTTTATCGTTCTGGTCAAGATTGGTTAGCTGAAGTTAAATTAACTTATAGCCATAATGGTGGTTTTGATTGGCGAACCACGAGATATAAGACGTTTACCCGAGTTTATGCTCCCAAGGGTAGTCAATTAATTAAACAAGTTGGCTTTAGAGAGGTGGCAACTACAACTGAAGAATTGGATCGAGCTGTTTTTGGCGGCATTGTTACGGTTGAGCCGAAAAAGACTGGTGAAGCTACTTTAGTCTACAAGCTGCCGCAAAATATTGTTGATCAAATTAATAAAGGTCAGTATAGCTTGTTATTGCAAAAGCAACCTGGTCGGCAAAGAACTTCACTCAGTGTTAAATTAAATTTACCGCGTCATATTAAACGTAGTCATTCGGAACAATTAGAATTGAAAGTTAACGGCAATAAACTTCAGGGACAGTCTGGTTGGCTTGTAGATAATTTGCTAACCGTTAGTTTTTAACTTTTTGTAAAACAAAATAATGATTGAGCTTATCGTGACGATAGGTAATCAGTTTTAGTCCAGTACTGGTCAATAAATTTTGACATTCTTTTTTAGTAAAAGCATGGTAATAACGAAGTGAACCGGCTGTTTTTTGTTGTCCCCAATGAAAAAGGAGGTCGCCGTAATCAAGCTGACCCCAAAACTGAGTCCAGAAGCTAAAAAATAATTTGGGCCAGTATTTTATTTGTTGATACAGATCCCAAACGCTGACAATTAAATAGCCATTATCCTGTAAGCTGGCGGCTAGATTTTTCGCTGCTTGCTGACGGAGTTCACGGCTGGGAATATGATGAAGAGCGGCAATACAGCAGACAACGTCATATTTTTTAGCTGGGGCAGTTAATAAATCACCGACTTGCCAAATCACAGGAAAATTAAAGTTTTTTTGAGTGTGATTTTCTTGGGCAATAGTTAATAATTTTTCCGATAAATCAAGTCCAGTGTAACTAGTTAGCGGACGATTTTGCAATTCATTTAATAGTCGGCCATTACCGCAACCAAAATCCAAAAGATCGCCAGCTAGCGATAAGTCTTGTAAGAGTTGCCGTAATTCGGGCCAAAAAGCTTGTTGTCTAGTTGCGGAAAAATTGGCAGCAATAGCTTGATAATTGGTATAAACAATTTTTTTTAATTGTTCGGCTCGTTGAGGTTTCATTTTGATTTTTTAGAGCCTTTAATAAAGGCAACGGCCATTTTTAATTCAGTCCAATCAATATAGCTTGGCAGTTGTTCTTTGATGGCTGTTAATCGACCATTTAAGAGATTAGGGTTTTGTTTGGCTAAATCATTAACCATCGAGAGGGTATTGTCATCAACCAGGGCGCT
>CAZXQE010000025.1:0-8777 GCA_964643015.1 uncultured Gammaproteobacteria bacterium | reverse complement strand
TCACCATATTTCAACCGATGAAGTTTATGGTGACCTGACAGCAACCGAGCCACGGTTTACTGAAAAAAGCCCTTATCGGCCTAGCAGCCCTTATAGTGCCTCCAAAGCTGCTTCCGATCATTTGGTTCGCGCTTATTATCGAACCTACAATCTGCCAGTCACAATTTCCAATTGTTCTAATAATTATGGTCCTTATCAATTTCCGGAAAAATTAATTCCACTTTTTGTCACCAATTTATTAGATGAGCGAAAAGTACCGCTTTATGGTAGTGGTGGTAATATTCGTGATTGGATTCATGTTGATGATCATAACGCTGGTGTGGAAGCAATTTTATTGCGCGGTCAAATTGGTGAAACCTATTGTCTCGGTGGTAATAGTGAGGTTAGTAATCTGGATTTAACTAAGCGAATTTTAGCTTTACTGGGTAAAGATGAAAGTTATATTGAACCAGTAGCTGATCGTCTGGGTCATGATTGGCGCTATGCAATTGATTTTACTAAGGCTCAACAAGAATTAGGTTGGGAGCCTAAAATGACTTTCGATCAAGGATTGGCCGTTACTATTGATTGGTATCGACAAAATTCTGACTGGTGGCGACCGTTAAAAGAAAAATTGAGTTAATAGTTTATGAAAGTTTTAATTTTGGGTAGCCGCGGTAATCTGGGTAGCCAGCTAATGATTAGTGGTGAACAATCTGGTCACAGTCTTTTAGGTTGGGATCGAGAAGACATTGATTTGACTGATTGGCCAACCGTTGAAGCTAAATTAGCTAATTTGGAAATTGAAGTTATTATTAATACTGTGGCTTATAATGCTGTTGATGCCGCCGAAACCGAGCCAGGCCAATCACTAGCTTACGCTCTTAACCGTGATTTAGTTGACAGGTTGGCAGCTTATTGTCAGGCTCACAGTATTACTTTGGTTCAATATTCAACTGATTATGTTTTTTCAGGTGACCAAATCCAGGGTTATTCTGAAAATGATCAACCAGCCCCTTTGAGTCACTATGGTCTAAGTAAGGCGGCTGGCGAACAGGCTCTGGTTTCGCGACAAAATTCTTTGAACTATTATATTATCAGAACCTCCAAGCTTTTTGGGCCTCAAGGTTCGAGTCCCTCAGCTAAGGCTAGCTTTTTTGATATTATGTTAAAATTAGCCCAGTCTGGTAATGAGCTTCAAGGAGTTGCGGCTGAAGAAAGCTGTTTTACTTATACGCCAGATTTAGCTAGGGTAACTTGGCAAATTTTAGAACAAAAATTAGCGAGTGGTATTTATCACATAGTTAATAGTGAGGCCGCTACTTGGTTTGAGGCTTTAGCTGAGCTTAAGAATATAACCGGTTTTACTAATCAAATTAAACCAATTGATAGTTCATTAATGCCACGGCCAGCCAAGCGACCAGGACATTCAGCGTTACTTATGACTAAATTACCGGCTTTGCGCAGTTATAGCGAAGCATTAAAAGAATATTGGCAAAAAATTAAAGGCAATTAAATAAAAAGTTTATGCGAGGAATTATTTTATCAGGTGGCAGCGCAACTCGTTTACGCCCCTGCACTAAGGTGACTTCAAAACAGCTGTTGCCAATTTATAATCGACCAATGATTTATTATCCACTTAATACTTTAATTAAAGCGGGTATTAAAGATATTATGATTATTGTTGCCCCAGAAAGAGCTGGTGATTATCTTAATCTTTTGGGTAGTGGTCGTCAGTTTGGTGTTAATTTTACTTATGAAGTGCAGGACAAGCCTCGTGGCTTAGCCGAGGCCTTTATTATTGGCGAAGACTTTATTGGTGATGATAATGTCACTATGATTTTGGGTGATAATATTTTTGAAGATGATTTTAGTCAAGATATTATTAACTTTAAGCATGGCGGCAAGGTTTTTGCTAAAGAAGTTAAAGATCCAGAACGATTTGGTGTGGTGGAAGTGGATAGCCAAATGCGCGCTTTGTCGATTGAAGAAAAACCCCAAGCGCCTAAAAGCAATTTAGCTTTAACTGGTTTATATATTTATGATAATCGTGTTGTTGAAGCGGCTAAGGAGGTTCAACCAAGTGCTCGTGGTGAGCTCGAGATCGTTGATTTACATAATTGGTATTTAGAACGTAATGAGCTAGAAGTAGCGATGGTTAATGGTGCTTGGATTGATGCTGGAACGTTTGATAGTTTGCTTGAAGCTCAAAATTTAGCTAAAGAGCGTCTGCAAGATAAATTAATTATTTAATATATAGTTTAAACTATGAATGCTAGAATTATTGCAACAGTCGGTCCGCGGACTTTGGAGTATCCAATGCTGAAAGACTTGATTGAAAAGGGTGTTGATATTATCCGCCTTAATTTTTCCCATGCTAAAATTGAACAGTTAGCTGAACTCAAGACCAATCTAGAAAGAATTGAGAAAGAAACTGGTCGCCGAGCTTTGATCATGCAAGATTTACAGGGTCCACGTATCCGTATTGGTAAATTGGAACAAGAAATTGAATTGGTTGATGGCGAAACCTATGTTTTTACTGGTGGTCAAGCTGTTTTAGCTAATCAGGAAATCCCACTAGATGATCCTGATTTATATCGAGATTTAAAAGTTGGTGATCCATTTTATTTGGCTAATGGTGAGTTGGAGTTGAGAATTACTGATATTAAGGAAGAAAAGATTTACGCCCAGGTTGAACGTGGGGGAATTTTGTTGTCACACAAGGGTATTAATATTCCTAATACTAATTTGACTCGTGGTGGTTTAACTAAAAAAGACATTGAAGATGTTAAGGCGGCTATGCCTTATGGGGTAGTTGATTTTGTGGCTTTGTCTTTTGTTCAAAATGGTGAAGATTTACGTCGTTTACGTGAAATTATTGATAATCCAAACGTTGGTTTGATTGCCAAGATTGAGCGAGCTATTGCCCTGGAAGTTATTGATGAAATTATCAAGGAATCCGATGGTATTATGGTAGCTCGTGGTGATTTGGGGATTGAACTACCTATGGAAGATTTGCCAATTATTCAGAAAAACTTAATTCGTCACGCTCATTGGCACGGTAAGCCAGCTATTGTGGCTACTCAAATGATGACTTCCATGATGGAGCATTCTCGGCCAACCAGGGCTGAAGTTAGTGATATTGCTAATGCTGTTGTTGATGGAGCTGATGCTTTAATGTTATCCGATGAAACAGCAGTTGGTCTGTATCCAGTTAAAGCCGTTGAAACAATGCAAAAAATTATTCGTCGGACTGAAGGCTATTTAAATAGTGATAATTATTTTAACACTTCTATTTCAGCCTTCTACTCTCGATAAATTATATGACTCAAGGAGCGCGAGTTTATGTTGGTTTTTTAAGCTATGGTCGATCGACAGCTAAATATCTGCCAGATTTTTTAGCTAGTCTTGTCGGTCAAGTTGATCAAGAGGTGGTAATTGTTAATTATGACAATACCCCGAGCGATCAAAATCAAGCCAATCAGCTCGCGCTCCAATCTTTTCCGCAGGTTCAGCGTATAACTAGCGGGGTTAACTTAGGTTTTGCTAAAGCTTATAATCAATTAATCAAGTTAGCTTTTCAAGCTGGTGCTGAATATTTTTTAGTGATTAATCCTGATACTATTTTGCAGCCACGAGTGGTTGCCGAATTAGTTGATTATCTAGATTGTCATCCTCAAGTGGCAGCGGCGATGCCCAAGATTTTGCGTTGGGATTTTGCTCATCAAAATTTGACTGATTATATTGATAGCTTGGGAGTGGCCATAACTAAAAAAGGCGCCTTTTTTGATGATCAGCAAGGTTGTTTAGATAGTCAAATTAAAGAAATTCAACCAATTTTTGGTTTTTCTGGAGCAGCGGTTTTGCTGCGCTTAAGTGCGCTCAAGGAAGTCGCCTTTGATAATGGCCAACATCAAGAGTATTTTGATGAATTAATGTTCATGTACAAAGAAGATTGTGATTTGTCCTATCGCTTACGGTTAGCTGACTGGTCAATTGATTTAGTGCCAACAGCAGTTGTTTATCATGATCGTACAGCTGCTCGTTTGGGCCGAACAATTTTTAGTCAATTATGGCGACGACGACAAACTAGTCATTTGGTGCGAAGTTGGTCAGTGGCTCATCAGCTAATAATTTTCCTTAAATATTGTCGACTACCTAAAGTCTGGTTAACTCGTTGTCGAGAAATAAGCTATATTTTTCAAAGGCTAGTAATAGCTATTCTATTGGAGCCATTTACTTGGCCTTATTTATGGCGAGTCTGGCGTCAGCGTCGAGCTATTCAGGCACGACAACAGGCTTTAGTTATTAAAATTAAGCCACTTGATTTAGAAAAGTGGCGACGTTAATATGTTAGATTTAGCCATTGTTATTGTTGCTTGGAAAGTAAAAGCTAAACTGCGTGCCAATTTGCAGCAGCTGGTGGCTAGCCATTTTTCTGGTAGCCTAGATATTTGGGTGGTTGATAATGACTCGCAAGATGGCACAGTGGAGATGGTCAAAGAGGAATTTCCTCAAGTTAAAGTGATTGCCAATCAGGTTAATCTTGGCTTTGCTAAGGCTAACAACCAGGCTTTGCGAGAGATTGAGGCGCGCTATATTTTACTACTTAATCCTGACATGTTGGTCGAGTCAACAACTTTAGCTAAGATGATTGAGTGGATGGATGAAAATCCACAAGCCACAGTGGCTGGCTGCCACTTAAAGCAGGTCAATGGAGAAACTTTACTACATGTTCGTCGGTTTCCTCGTTTAGCAGATCAGTTAGCGATTGTTTTAAAATTGCCTCATTTTTTTCCTCATATTCTTGATCAGTATTTAAGAGTTGATTTTAATTATGAAGTTGCTGCTCCAGTTGATTCAATTCGGGGTGGTTTTTTTTGGTTACGAGCTAATGAACACGGGCAAGTGCCGTTATTAGATGAGCGTTATTTTATTTGGTTTGAAGAAGTTGATTATTGTCGCCAAATTAAATTATCGGGCGGTCAGGTTTGGTATACGCCAGTGGCTGAATGTCTTGATTATGTTGGTCAGAGTTTTGGTCAGGTTGGCCGGAGTCGTAAACAACTTTATTTTCGCCAAAGCATGATTAAGTATTTTGCTAAATGGGAAGCTCCTTGGCAGGCGTGGCTATTGCGTTTGGCTTGGCCGTTTGGTTTGGGTTTGGCTCTTTTGGGTGATAAAATTAAGAAACCGCAAGCTAGAACTTAAGCTATGATTTATCGAGTAGCCATTATTTTAATTAATTACCACGATTATGCCAAGAAATATCTTGGTGATTGTTGGGCGAGTTTGCAAAATTTGCAACTAACAGCAGCTGATTTTTCAATTGATAAACAGCTTTTTATTGTTGATAATGATTCCAGTTCAGAAAGTTGGTCTTATTTAGAACAAGCGGCGCCAGGAGCTAGATTTTTGGCTAACAAAAATAATGATGGTTTTGCTAAGGGTAATAATGATGCTTTAGCTGTCGCTTTAGCGGAGGGCTTTGATTTTGCCTGGGTCCTCAATATGGACACAATTGTAACGGAAAATAGTTTAATAGAGTTGGTTCAAGCAGCTAATAAATATTCTCAGGCCGGGGCCTTGCAGTCACTGTTACGATTATGGCCTGAGCAGGAGCTAGCTAATAGCTTGGGTAATGCGACTCATTTTTTGGGTTATGGTTATTGTCTTGGTTATCGGCAAAAAATGAGTGATTTGGATATTGCCAGTTTAAATGGCCAAGCTATTGCTTATCCTTCGGGTGCTTCAGTTTTGTTGCGATTAACGGCACTAAGGCAGATTGGTTTGTTTGATGAAACCTTTTGGATGTATAATGAAGATCAGGACTTAGGTTGGCGTTTGTGGCTCTCTGGTTGGGAATGCCGACTAGTTTCGACCTCGGAAGTGAGCCATAAATATGAATTTGGTCGTAGTATTACTAAATACTATTGGCTAGATCGTAACCGAATTTTAGCAGCTTGGAAAAACTATCACTGGTTAACAATTATTTTATTGTTACCGGTTTTGGTGGCTAGCGATTTAGTTCTAGCCGTGTTGGCTTGGCGTGCTGGTCGTTTGAAGCAAAAATTGCAGGCTTGGTGGTTTTTTATTAATCCTTTACAGTGGCGTAAATTAATTAAGCTACGTTGGCAAGCGCAACGTTTACGAGTTCGACCTGATCGACAAATTGTTAAAACTTTTGTTGGGCGAATTAGTTTTCAGGAGGCTGGTTTTGAAACAAAATTAATTGCTTGTGGTAATTGGTGTTTAAATTTATATTGGCAAATTATTAAATTAGTAATCTTTTGGTAAAAATATGGATATTAGTGTCACCATTGTTAACTATCATAGCCAGGAGGTTATTTTTCGTTGTCTAGAATCGTTGCGAACTACTGAATGGCATAAATTGGAATTTGAGATTTTTGTGATTGATAATGCTAGTGAAGAAGATCTAGCTCGTAAGATTGCTAAAGAGTGGCCAGAGGTTAATTATATTGCCAACAGTAATACTGGTTATGGAGCGGGAAATAATTTAGCGTTAAAAAAAGCTACAGGAAAATATTGTTTAATTCTTAATCCGGATACTGTTTTAGCTCCTGATACTATTTGGCAGCTTTATAATTTCATGGAAACACATCATCAGGTGGGAGTGATTGGTCCGGCTCAGCGTAATTTAGATGGTAGTCATCAAGAGTCTTGTTATCGCTGGCACCGCTTAGTAACGCCATTTTGCCGACGGATTGGTAGTTTGGGTCGTTATAAATGGGCCCGTCGTGAATTAGATCGGTTTCTAATGGCTGATGTTGAATTTGATCAACCACAGGTGGTTGATTGGCTTTTAGGCTCTTGCTTATTTGTGCGAGCTGCAGCGCTGAGACAGATTGATTATTTTGATCAGCGTTATCGGCTTTATTTTGAAGATACTGATTTTTGTCGTCAAATGTGGTATCGAGGCTGGCAGGTGGTCTATTATCCTTTAACTGAAATTTTACATAATCATTTGCGTACTAGCGCCGAAACACCATGGTATCAAGTATTAAGTAGTTGGACTGGTCGTCAACATACTTGTTCCTGGTTTAAATATTTATTAAAGTGGGGTCCGTTGGCTAATTCTCATGTGCCTCGTAAGCGTTAAAAATTATGCGTAAAATTACTAAAGCTATTTTACCAGTGGCTGGTTTTGGTACTAGATTTTTACCAGCTACCAAGGCTCAGCCAAAAGAAATGTTGCCAGTAGTCGATAAGCCAGCTATTCAATATTTAGTTGAAGATGCGGTGGCCGCTGGAATTGAAGAAATTATTTTTGTAACTGGTCGGGGTAAAAGAGCTATTGAAGATCATTTTGACTACTCTTTTGAATTAGATAAGACTTTAGTGGAAAAAAATAAACTTGATTTGGTTAAGAAGGTTCGTCGAATTTCAGAGATGGCCAAGTTTTCTTATGTCCGTCAACCATTACCTTTGGGGGATGGCCATGCTCTAGCTTGTGCGGCTCATTTGGTTTATGATGAGCCGGTTTTAGTGATGTTTGGTGACACTCTTTATGATGCTGAAGAGGGGCCAGCTAGTCAGGTTTTGAAAACTTTTGCTAAATATGGTGATCCAGTAATTGGTCTATCGAAAGTTGATCACCAGGAGGTTAGTAAGTTTGGTGTTATCGATGGTGTTGATTTGGGTGGTGGTAGCTATGAAATCAAGCGCTTTATTGAAAAACCAGATCCAGCTGAAGCACCGTCAGATTTGGTGGCAGTTGGCGTTTATGTAATTACGCCTGAAGTTTTGGATAATCTAAGAACTATGAAACCGCGACCCAATGGTGAACTTCGTTTAGCTGATGCTTTTAGTCAGATGCTTGAAAATGGTCGGCCGCTATATGGTCAGGAATTAGAGGGGACTTGGCTCGACACCGGCAACAAATTAAGCTTTATTAAAGCCACTATCCAGCTTGGCTTAAAAGACCCGGAAATCGGTCAAGATTTACGAGAGTTTATTAGTAAAACTATCAAGTAGCTTTAGAGTTGGAGGGAAATTAGAGCTCGAGAGAAAATAGACCGTTTTGGTCATGAAGGCGTCCGTAAAAATATAAACGGTCGCCTTTTTTATTAATGGCTGATTTAGATAATTGTTGTAGTTCGGCTAAGCGCCAAATATTGTGATTTTGACGATTGTCTAGTTCAATTAATTCCCAGCTGCTGTCATGGCCATAGATTAGATAGTTGTCATTATCGGGTAGGCAGATTAATTGTTTGATTGGTTTACTAAAACGGCCCAAAAGTGTTGTTTCTTTTTCTTCAACATCAACCAGCCAGAGTTCAAATTCTTTGGCTAAGGCTAATTTTTTATTAGTAAGCTGACAGACTGATTTTAGACCTTGAGTGTCAAGCCAGTTATCAGCCAGCTGCTTATCGTTTAAAAAATAATTAATTGAGCTTGTTGATAATTGTTTACTGTTAAGACTATAATCATTATCTTTAGCCCAATCAGCTAATGTTAAGTCAGTTTCATTTGGTAGACTAAAAATTAATTCAGGGGTACTTTTTTTGAAAAGACGAATATTTTTAGCAAAAGTGGTTTCAGCTGGATTAATAGTTAAGGTTTTTTTCCAGCTGTGATAGCCTTCTAGATCTAGCTTGACAGTATAGTTGCCAGGGCGCAGATTTTTTAATTTGAGCGGGGTGGTTAGATCTTTGGGTTTAATTAACCAAGCTTTGAGTTCATCAATAGTGGCTTTAGCTTTGGCGGGTTCAGTTTTGATTTCTAATAGTCCAGTTCGTTCTAGTTTGAGATAGCGCCAATTAATGTGATAACCAGCG
>CAZXQE010000024.1:0-8841 GCA_964643015.1 uncultured Gammaproteobacteria bacterium | reverse complement strand
TCTCCACTTAGAAGATTCTTTGAAAATTCGATAGATGGTTCGTACTTTTCAAGTGCGGTCTTTATAGTATTATATCGCTCTAGTGCATTCCAGTTATCAAAGCCTTGAATATTTAATTTACTTAATTCATCAGAATGAAAGAAGTTTGTTGAAAAGACGTATCCTTCATGTTTTCTATTGATATGAATATAATCAGGGGCAATCTCTATAACCGCTATCTCCCCTATAGCATCAGCAATGGTTAGAGTTCCCCCTGAAGCAATTGGAACGTTCTTAATAGCATTAATCGCTTCTTCTACTGTCTTACATTTCTCTAGTAGATATCTAAGAATAATTCCAACGTTAAATCCTGGTTTTACTTCTTTGATTGGAACAAAGGTTAAACCAATTGCTAGTCCATATTCATTAATCCCATCTTCCATTTCAACAAACGCTGTTGTATTTCCAGTAAATCTGTATACTCCATCTAATTCATACATGACATTCATATATAACTTCTCAATACTAACAAGAAAATCACTATTCCTACCTAACACTGTTTTTTCCCCATTGTGATAAGCAAAGCAAGAACAATGGACATTGGTATCATAACAATACATACTTAAGATTAAAGCACACAAGAATTCAAACTCCGCTTCGTTTCCATCTGCTATTCCTCTAATTTCTTCGATAATCTCGGGATAAAATGGCTTAATTTTTGTAACACATTCCATTGCAAACATAGTCCTTTGATTATCTACTGGAAAAGTCGGACAAACATTAAGTTTTACTCCATTTTTCAAAAGCATTGATCCATAATTACAACCTACTTGATAGTGGTTTCCTTTAAATCTTGCATGATACATTCTATCATCTCCTAATATTTTTCTATCTCTATTATGGCACACATTATTTTTTTTGTATACCAATAAAAAAATCTTTTTAAACTATAAAACAAATAAGGCACTCTACATTATTACTTGTAGAGTGCCTAATTTTCCTTCGTTTTTTAATTTTACCATCACCATTAAAATATCTTTTTCCTTTCGTATTGAAGTAAAATAAAAAGACTCATCATTGCCATTTTAGGCTTGATTAGTCTAATCTTTTTTATATATAAACAATCTATTCTTTTATTTTTTTAGAATAAAAGGTAGGATTGTTTTTTCAATAAAATCTATTCTATCAAATACAGTTGGTTTGAAATAGGAAGTTATTGCAACAACTATATTTTCTATGGGGTTCACATAGATTACATTTCCACTATTTCCAATAGCAGCATAAATGTTTTCTTCAGGATGAATAATCCACCACAAATAACCATAGGCCATTCCTCTAAAGTGAGTACTTTCTACTTCCCTCGGCATGATCATTTCTTTCATCCAGGAAGTAGATATTACTTGGGTTCCATTAGCCATACCTTGATTCAAGCAAAGAAGTCCAATTTTTGCCATATCATCAGCACTCATACAAAGTCCATAACCCGGTGTTCCTAGTCCCTCAGGATCAGCAAACCAAACATTTTCTTTGGGTGTTTTTTCTATGGTGAATTTCTTATGCTCTTCTGCTGATAAGGCAAAGTAATTCTTATGTACAACAATTCTTAGTGGTTTAAATAAATATTGATTCGCGAAGTCAACTGTATTCATACCCGTTGCTCTAAATAAAATACCAGAAAGAATATGTAGACATACTGTTTGATAATTGAATTCTCCAGTTAGGCCTTTTCTTCCTCCAAGAAAATCAAGGGAGGTAAACGTCCAGTTTTTACTAGTACATACTTTTGTCCAGGGGTCTCCCTTACATTTATAAGGAGCGCGCATGGTAAGTAAGTGCTTAATGGTGACTTCTCGAATGGTCTTTTCTCCACGTTTTACTATGTAATCAGGAAAATACTCCAATACCTTATCATTCACACTTTTTATCTTTTTTTGATCAAGCGCAATGCCAATCAGTAAAGCAATAATACTTTTGGTTGCTGACATAATATGGGTACAATCACTTGATGTATAATCATTCCATTCATCTGAATAGATCTTTTCACCATTACGATAAGCAACAACTTGACAGATATTCGGTTGGCTTTCTTTTACTAATGAGTGTAATTCTTCTTTCGTCACAATATATTCTCCTTATCGCTTTCTCTTCATTAAAGCATAGTAGCTACAATATTCACAATTCCATGAAGAACCATACATAACCATACACTATTCGTTTTCTTATATACCATTCCAAGGAATATTCCCATTACAAACGCGTTTCCTAGTTGTATCCAACTATAATTGATTCCACTCATACCGAATTGAAATTGAATGTGTGCTAAAGAAAAGAATACCGCTGAAATGAGAACATCAATATATATTTTGTGTTTTTTCCCAACATTTACACTTAGTTCTCCACCCCAAACCAGAGGTAAGATAGCAAGTGGTATCGATCTAAATAAGATTTCTTCTCCTAATCCTGAGAAAAAAAGTTGGAAGATGAAACTATCAGCCTTGAAATGGATTCCCCAGTTATCATTAATCATATTAAGAACAACCTTTAACACAATCGAATATATAATTGCAACACCACACCACAGTAGTCCCTTTTTCCAATCTTTGATGTGATATCCAAAGTCTATGTCTTTAAACTTTATGATGAGTAATGTAAGTAAAAATACAATTAAAAATTCATAAGTGTGATGAATGATGAGATAACAATCATTCGACAAACCTGGAAGTACTTCTGCAGTTTTCTGAAGTAGTACAATAGTCAATTGATAATAAAGCACCTGAAAGCAAAGTATTGCAAGTGATGCAATGATTATATTAATTTTTTTCTTTGTTTTTTCCATTTTTATTCCTTACTGCTTTAGTCCTTCACATATAAAATTTATCAGTATCTTTTCCCATATTCTTTATGTGCTTCAATTGTCCATTTTTGAATAAAATCTGTTTTTGCTTGTGTATAGGCATCTCTATTATGCTCATATTTCTTCCACAATTCCAATTTCATATTTTCATATTCTTTTGCTACTTCAGGATGGTCATTTAGATAATCTCTAAAATATAATTCATCATTATCACCATCATATCTAAGGTGTAAATGATATACTTTTTCTGCAAACCCTTCTTTTGTATATCCTTTATTGAAAGAAATCCTTTTTTCTTCCGTATACATTTTAATAAAACCATTTTCTTCAATCACTTTCGTTATGACGTCTAACCTTGAAGAATTAGGAATTTCTAGTAAAACATCAACAATATTCTTTGCCCATATTCCTTTTATCGCTGTACTACCAATATGACTAATTCTTCTATAAGATTGATCTGGTAATACATTCTTTAAGAATGCTTCGATTTCTTTATAATATGCATTCCATTTATTATTAGGCTTAACAAGAAAAATAGGGAACAAGTCCCATAGTTCTTCAAGCGACATCTCAGATAATTCTTTCTTCATATTAACACTTCCTATATAAGTTTCAATTTATCAAATAATTTATACAACATTTATATCATATAATATAAGTTTAGTAAACTACTTAATTAAAAAATAGACATTCTTTTAATGTATTCCAATAGAATCTTTAAGTAACTAAACATCAATAATTTTATATTTATGATTAACTAGTACTTAATGGGAGTATAAAAAAAACTAAAAGTCGCATTACTTTGATCTTTTTAGTCATCTTTTTTAATTTAAATCTTTTAGGTTAAAAACCTCTCTCTTCTAAATCTTTTACTAAATTCAAATAAAAATTATAAATCTTTTCTTTTTTATTCTTCTTCACGAATAAATCTACGATTTCTGAATGTGATACCGAATCATCTAAACAATTTCCACGATAATTTTGGAATTTAGAAGACTCTACAGGTACTACTCCATCTGTTTCTTTACCCTTGTCTATTTTTTGAGATAGGACATGAGGAATACTCATAACGAGATCATCTTTACTTTTCTTCATGATTGTTGAATAACTCTGACAATAAACATTTTCACTTATTTTATCATCGCTATTTATGCCTTCCTTCAATTCTTCACAAACTGTATAACAATCTGGTGATTTATCTCCAAAAACTCGATACCATAAATTTACCCAAAATGCACCAAATCTTAATAATGGTTTAGGAAATTTTAAAACAAATGAGGCTATTGGTGAACCTTTATGTGGCGTAGATATGGTTGTTAAGGAAGCTACGTGATCTTCCATTCCTAAGTTAATGATCATTTCTTTGGAATCTAGTCCACCTTTCGAATGAGCAATCATATTGACTTTATCTATCTTCTCTTTTCCTAAGATTTCTAATATTTGTAATTTTAGTAATTGAGCATTGTTCTTAGTGCTTCCAAATGCATCAATTTTACTTGTATATACGATATAGCCATGATTGATTAAATGTTTATCGATATTACCAAATGATCTGATAAACCAAATATCTTTAATAGCAATACCATGAACTAAAATGATTGGATACTTTGTCATATTAACACCTACTTACTAAATCTATAAAGGACTTATCCTATGATACCATAGAAAATAAAAATTTAATTCTTTTCTTTCACAAACGTCATCGGAGTATATCTAATTCCATCTGTAATTTGTTCTTCACTATTCGGGATAAACCCCATTTTCTTATAAAACTCAACTGCATAAGGAGACGAATTAACTGTTATTCTTCCTTCTAAACTTTTTTGCGATATCGTTTCAAATAGTTTTCTACCAATACCTTCTCTATGATGCTTTCCATCAACAAAAAGCAAAGCGATATGATTGCCATTGTTTCTTGTTGCAACAACTCCAACAATTTCATCATCTTTAAATGCACCAAAAAAGTCTAGTTTATCAATTTCTTCTTGATTATGAATAAAATCAACAAAAGTTTTAATTCCTTGATTTGAATAATCTGGTGCTTCAAATTGCATAAAAACAGATAGTACCAATTCTAGTGCTTCTTTTCGATTATTTACATCTAATGCTTTTATGATCATATAAAGAGACCTCCCTACACCATTTTTTAACCTTGTTGAAACATTTTTGTGTGTTTCATTAGTAACCATCTATGGTCAATCAGTATTAAATTATTCGTCTTTTTCTAATTTGTATACTTTTAAAATACTGTATTCATTCTCTTGATTATGAGTGGTATAGAAAATATAAAATTCATTGGTTTTAGAGGTTAGAATAATATATTCATTAGTTAAACCATTAACATCACTTATTACCGAATGGAATGCGCTTGTTGGGAAAGTAAATTCATCCTTGAATGCTTGATCTTCCTCTAGAAGGATACTGTCAAGGAAATTTTTACTTAAAGTAATTTTTTCCAATTCATAACTTTCATCGTGAATCAATAATTGATGGCTTTCAATTTTTAAATTAATACTTAGAACCATACTAGAGATGATAGGGCTTTGGTAAACGATTGATCCTGTATATTCTCCATTAGTAATTAAATCTGCTTTTTTACAACCAAATAGAAAGAATGGTAAAACAGGGCTAGAACTAAACTAATACACTTTTTCATGTTTGACTTCTCCTCTTCTTATTCATTATTGAATTATAAATTAATTGTTTTTCGACTAAATAAATAATAGTTACAACACAGCAAATCCATGAAATTACATTATGGAATAGTCCTCACTTCTGATTATACATTTAATAAATCAATATGCATTATCATCATTCACATTTTTGTAATTTTAGTTTTATATGTTACAAATTGAATATATTTTCTGTTTTGTAACACTTATGACAATGTAATATCTACTTTATTTAATAACCAATCTTCAATATTCAAATGTGTAATTCCATCTTTTGACATATCATACTCATCTAAACTTAATACATATTTAGGCGACGGGTCACGAACTGAATCAAATGCTCCAAATTCTCTATCAATAACATCATCGCTAGATAATATATATGCTACTTGGATAAAACATTTTTTCCCATCTTTTATTGCAACAAAATCAATTTCACCTTTATATGTTTTTCCAATTTTAATATCATAACCTCTAAATAGTAACTCATTGTATATTAAGTTTTCTAATGCATGTGATGCAGATACTTGATTGGAATCATTGCAAGCAAGCAAGAATCCATTATCTATAACAAATTGCTTTTCGATTGATTTTAATGTTCTTTTCGAAGGAATATCATAGCGCTTTACTCTAGATATTAAGCAAGCTTGTTCAAGCTTTTCCAGATATCTATATATATTTTCTCTATATATTTTATTAGAATTATTCTTATTATAATAATCAACTATACTGTTTGCAGAAAATTCCTTAGAAGCGTTATTAAGGATATATTTTGATATTGTTGTGAAAGTTTCTTTATCAATTTTAGATTTTTCACTACAAATATCTTTATCAATGATTCCATAATAAATAGCTTTTAGATACTCTTTAATATCTTCTTCTAATGAATAATCCATACGCTGAGGCATACCACCAAATCTAATAAAATTTTGTAATGGTTTATTTGGTAATTCTAAATTATTATCTTTATAAAATTTAATGAATTCACAATATGCAAAAGGCATTATTTTAAATTCTTTACATCTTCCCACTAATAAACTAGCAAGCTTTCCTGATAAAAGTTTGGAATTACTTCCTGTAACAAAAATAGAAACATTCTTTGTTGCTTTAATAGAAGCTAATACTTTTTCAAATCGTTTCACGTTTTGAATTTCGTCTAAAAAGATATAATATTTACTTTCATCCTTAATTTGTTTTAAAACAAAATCATTAAGTTTACTGAATGTACATATATTAGCAAACTGCACATCTTCAAAATTTATTGAAATAATATGGCTTTTTTCTATACCTTCTTTTTGAATTAACTCCTCTTTGATTTGATTTAGCAACACGCTTTTACCACATCTTCTAACACCAGTTAAGACTTTAATTAAATCAGAGTCATAAAATCTTCTTATATTTTCTAAATACTGATTTCTTTTAATAAACATTCTTGTTCACCTCGAATACATTATATCACAAAAATAAAATATGTGTTACAAACAAAAAATAATTTTTAATTTGTAACACAAATTAAGTTGCTCTTTGCTATTAAAAATATACAATTTAGAATATGTAATAGTGTATTATAATATTTATTTTTATAAAATAAAATTGTTTTTCTTGATTCATGTTGGTGTGTTATAAACACTACCACCTAAAATCATATTCTTCATAATGTATTCATAATCAGTGTCTCTAGTTAATCATCTTCTGGGAGATTTTATATTAGCGTTGATAGGCCATCTATATTAGTTCATTCTTAGGTTACATAAAACCTAATTATTAACCATAAATAAGAATCATCTTAAACTATTTTAATTATATTATACTACTTTTACAAATCAGATAACTTATTTTACTACAAAATTTGAACAATTACAAATCGCCCAATAAAAAACACCCTACATTTCGCAAGGTGCTAATTTTTATACTCCTATGGTAATTAGAAAGTTTTAATCTACTATTTTTCTACATGTGCATAGTCTTCATTAACATCCTATCTTTCGATTATTCTTTGGCTTCCTAATTTATTTTTTACTAATAAATTGATACCTAGTTATTTCATGATAGGGGTGATTATGATCAAATAATCCATAATTCTCTTTTTCTTGATGAATTCCATCCGGATGAAACTGGCATTCAAGACATAGTGCTAAATGATTGCTATCCTTGACGCCTTTATACACCTCAGAGTCTAATGGATGATTCCCAGAATAAAATACGATACAAGGATAGGTTGTATATACTTCTAAATTGACTGCTTCCCCTTCTAATTTAGCTGCTAACTTATCAATTCCAACCTCATCTAGAAAATATTGATGATCATATCCTTTCGTCTTCTTTTGTAGGATTTCATTATTTATGTATTTTCCTATCTCTTTTGGTTTTCTAAAGTCCATAACTTCATCAACATCAATCTTCTTTTGAATAATTAAATTGTCACTCAAAAAGCCTATCTTAGAAGCATTAATATAAAGTTTATCACTTAAAATATTTTTTCTTAGATTTCCTGAAAGATTAAAATAGGTATGATTTGTTAGATTAAGGAAATTTATCGTATCGCTAGTCGCATCATAGATGATATCAATCATATTTACTATTTGATAAACTCGATATGTGATTGTAATATCACAACTATAAAGATAACCACCATCTAAATCAGGAGAAAAGTATGTGAAAACAATATCTAAATAGTCTTTATTCTCCTGAATCGAATAGTTAAAATCCTTTACATGTAATCCATTCTTCCCTCCATGTAGATTATCTACCCCAAAATTATTCTTTTCTAAAAATGCTGTTCTATGATTCAAAGTATAGGTTGCATTTTTTATTCTACCAGCAGACCTTCCAATTGTCTTACCATAAAAATATTGTGAATCATAATAGGTAGCATCATCGATTGGCCTCAACGTCATCAATTTATTTTCATAGTAAATATCCTTAATGGCTGCGCCATGATTTGTGAAGATGATATGCATCTTACTATCATTTATAACATCAATGATAACATATTCTTTCTTTGTGACTGATACTTTCATATTTTATCCTCTATCCATTGATAACGAAAAGAGCTATGGTTTCCCTCAGCTCTCTATTTTATTCAAATCTTTAACAGTACTACCTTTTTGCAAATAGCCTTTTACCGTTATTATCTGTGGCTCACTTGTTTTAGGGTTTTCGATGATCTCTATTACTTTTTGGGCTGCACTAATACCAATTTCTTTGGCATTTTGAACATAGGTTGTAAACTCTGGTCTCATCAACCGAGATAACAAAATACCATCATATCCTACAACACTAATGTCATCCGGTATTTTTAAACCTCTTTTTGTAATAACAGTCATACCACCTAAT
>CAZXQE010000023.1:0-8973 GCA_964643015.1 uncultured Gammaproteobacteria bacterium | reverse complement strand
TTGTTTTGAAATTGATTGCGCGAGATACTTGATCAGCTACACTCATTTTTTCCTCTTTTGTTTTGAAATTGATTGCGCGAGATACTTGATCAGCTACACTCATTTTTTCCTCCCAAATTTTTTTGTCTATTTTAGACATTTAATATTTACCACTTATTAAACAGGCTGTCAATAAAGAGCCTGTTTTGTTTGCTTTCAAGGTGGACTTATGGCTCTTTTTATGATAAATTATGAGTAGCGTTATCCGTTATTTTAGCTAGTTAATTCTTACTGTTATGCACCTACTTGATAGTCACGCTCATGTTAATTTTAATGCTTTTAAAGATGATGGCGACGAGGTAATAAAGAGATCTTTGGAGGCTGGCGTTGGTATGATTTTAGTTGGTTCC
Source organism: uncultured Gammaproteobacteria bacterium (assembly GCA_964643015.1). Lineage (GTDB taxonomy): Bacteria > Patescibacteriota > Patescibacteriia > Patescibacteriales > Patescibacteriaceae > UBA1359. The sequence goes on along the minus strand of CAZXQE010000023.1, from coordinate 8,584 downwards.
GAGGTTCGAACTTCACGCCGAGCCATTGATTATGCCAATCGTTATGATAGTGGAGTTTGGGCGGCAGTCGGACTCCATCCAACTCATTTATTTAGTGCGCGAGTCCAGGATACTGATTATGATTTTGTAACCCATGGCGAGCAATTTGACGCCGAGGTTTATGGTAAGTTAGCTGATTTTAGTAAGGTGGTGGCTATTGGTGAAATCGGTTTAGATTATTACCATTTAAGTGAATTTGCAGCTTCGCCAGAGGAAATAAAAAAGAAGCAAAAAGAGGTTTTGATTCAGCAGCTTATTTTAGCAGCTAAACGAGAATTGCCCATTTTGATTCATTGTCGTGATGCTCATACTGATTTATTGCCATTACTAAAAGATTTTCGTCGTGAATACCGTCAGCTTCTGCCAATGGGACGCCCTTGGGGTGTGGTTCACTGTTTTTCTGGTAATGAAAGCCTGGCTAATGAGTATTTTAGCATCGGCCTAATGATTTCTTTTAACGGCCTGATTACTTTTTGTCATGACTGGGATCATTTGATTAAAAAGATGCCAGCTGACAAATTTTTAGTTGAAACTGATTGTCCCTTTCTGACACCAGCACCTTTTCGCGGTCAGAGAAATGAGCCCGGTTTAGTGAGTCTGGCGGCTGAAAGAATTGCCCAAATTAAAGGTTGGACATTAGAACGAGTAGCAGAAACGACAACTGAAAATGCCCGACGTTTATTTAATATTGAATGGTAATAATATGGAAATTATTTTGGGAGCAGCGGTATTATTATTAGCTGGAGCCTTGGTTTGGTTATTAGTGATTCGCCGCGATAATGGTGGAGAAAAAATGGTTGTTTTGCAGGAAAAAATGAATCTACTAGTCACCCAAAACAATGACTTGAAGGGCCTACTGGATCAAAAATTAAGAGAAACGCATCAAGCTAGTCAAAGTCAGTATCAAAACACCATGAGCGCTGTGCAGTCGATTAATAACCAATCTAGTCGATTACTGGGTGATGTCACTAAACAGTTGGCCGAACTGCAATCAAGTAATAAACAAATTTTGGGTTTTTCTAGCCAGTTGCAAAATTTGCAAGATATTTTAAAAAATCCTAAGCAACGGGGAGTTCTTGGTGAGTATTTTTTGGAGGAAATTTTAAAAAATGTTTTACCACCTGGCTCTTTTCAAATGCAGTACCCTTTCAAAAATGGTGAAATTGTTGATGCGGTGGTTTTTGTCCGTGATAAGGTTATTCCAATTGATTCCAAGTTTTCATTAGAAAATTACGAAAAGATTCTTAATACTAATGATCCGGAGCAACGTTTAAAGTTAGAAAAAGCTTTTAAACAAGATTTGAAAAATCGAATTGATGAAACTGGCAAATATGTTCGTCCAGCTGAGGGGACAATGGATTTCGCTTTTATGTTTATCCCGTCTGAGGCAATTTACTATGATTTATTAGTTAATAAAATTGGAGCAGTCCAGATTGAGACCAAGGATTTAATTGAATATGCTTTTCGTGATAAGCATGTGGTAATTGTTTCACCAACTAGCTTTTTGGCTTATCTACAGACAGTTTTACAGGGCTTAAAGGCATTGCAAATCGAAGAGAATGCTAAAAATATTAAAGTTAATGTCGAAAAATTAAGTCGTCATCTGATAACTTATGAAGAATTTTTGCGAAAATTGGGAACAAGTCTAGGTACTACAGTTAATCACTACAATAATGCTTACCAGGAATTTCGCAAAGTTGATCGGGATGTTATTAAGATAACCGGTGAAGAAGCTAGTGTTGAACCGCTAGTCATTGGTCGGCCGAGTGAGGAATAATTTATGGTCAGCCGCTTTATTGAAAGACGACAACAAGCTGATTGGGATTTAGAAGCGGCTATTCGGCAGACGATAGCTTATTTCTCTCTTTTTAAATATCCTCTTAGTCAGTGGGAATTGTGGTCGTTTTTACCGCAGAAGGCTGATTTTATTGAAATTAGGACAGCAGTTAATAAAATGGTGGAACAGGGCGTTATAGCTAAAAAATGGGGCTATTATTTTCTTCCGGGACAAGATGAAGTTATTGATTGTCGTGGGCAGCGCTATCCAATGGCTATTCGTAAAATCAAACGAGCTCACCGAGTGGCAGCTTGGCTGAGGTGGCTGCCAGGGGTTCGTTTTGTCGCGATTGCTAATTTAATGGGTGCCTATAATTTGCGTGACGGCGGTGATATTGATTTATTTATTGTTGTTAAACCGAGTTGTTTGTGGGTTTGTCGTTTTTGGGCGGCTTTAGTTTTGCAAATTTTTGGTCTACGCCCAACTCCAGAAAATTCCCGCGATAAAATTTGTTTAAGTTTTTGGTTGGCTAGTGATAATCTGAAAATTGATCAATTTAAATTGGCTGATGAAGCTGGTTGTCCAGATTGGTATTATATTTATTGGTTAGCTAATTTAAGGCCTTTAGTGGAGCAGGGTTTGACTTACGGCCAGTTAATTAAAAATAACCCCTGGCTTAAAACTTATTTACCCAATTGGCGACCAGGCCAGTATAATGTTGCTAGTCAGACTGTTAATGGGCGAATTGGTTATTTTTTTTCCAAATTAAATAGTATTTTGGCTCAACCAGGCGAGCGTTTGTTTTTTTATATTCAGCAAAAATTCTTGCCAACGGCCATTAAATCTTTAATGAATCATGATCAAAGAGTAGTGGTTAATCGGCAAACAATTAAATTACACACTATTGATCGGCGCCGTAATTTTCGTGATCGTTTGCAGGTTGTTTTAGAAGGTTTGAGTCTAGGGCAAGTTGAAAAAATAAAAGCTGATCCGCTGAGTTATAAAATAAAAACAAATTGGCTCAGTCAAGTTAATAATTTTATTAATTTGAGCTTGTGCTTGATTTTGCCATGGTCAACTAGATTAATTATTAAGGCCGGTAATCTTGGCGGCGAGTATTGGGAGTATGGAACAATTAGTCTTTATCTTAGCGATATTATTTTGTTTTTAGCGATATTGACGACATTTTTTGTTCATCGTCAAAGTGGTCGCTTCTTTCGTTTGGGTCGTTTATATCCATTATGGCTGATTGGTCTGTGGTCAATAGTCGGGGTTAGTTTTTTAGGCGCGACTATTAGTTGGGGGGTTGCTCTATTTTATTGGTCAAGATTGGTTTTATGGAGTTTTGGCTGGTGGTTTTTACTGCGAGTCAATTATTGGCCACTCAAAAAATGGCTGAGTTATTTGGCGCTTGGTTTAGTTATTCCAGCTTTTTTGGGAGTAGGACAATTTATAACTCAAACGGCAACAGCTAATAAATGGCTAGGGCTAGCGGCTCACTATTCTGGTGATCTAGGAACTTCAGTTATCGAATCGTTGGGTAGTAGTGGAGAAATAACTGGACGCTGGCTTAGGGCTTATGGTAGTTTTGATCAACCTAATATTTTAGGTGGTTTAATGGCAGTAATTATAATCTTGGTTATCGTTGGCTGGCCACTATTTAATAGTAATTTTATTCGCAGCCTTTTATTTAGTGCTTTGTCGATTTGGTGTTTGGCGGTGTTGTTTAGTTGGAGTCGAGCTAGCTGGTTGGCGATAATTTGTGGTCTTATAATTGCCTTATTTTTGGCTTGGCCTGATAAACTAAGACGTCGAAAAATATTATGGTTAAGTGTTTTTTTAGCAGTTTGGGCTAGCTTATGGCTGTGGCCATTTAGCGATTTGATTAATAGTCGAGTTGGTTTAAATACTAGATTGGAGCAAAAGTCTTTAAGTGAAAGAGTGGACGGTTATCAGTCGGCAAAGATGATTATTCGGAAAAAGCCATTAGTTGGTGTTGGTCTAGGTAATTATACTCAAGTTTTAAGTCAGCAAGATCAAATAGTTGGTCCAGCCTGGCAATATCAGCCAATTCATAATGCTCTGGTTTTAATAATAGCTGAAATTGGCTATGTTGGTTTTGCTTGGTTGTGTAGTAGTTGGGCTTTGGCTTTGTGGCAAACCAGAAAAAAAGCCTTTGTTTGGCCACTTACGGTCAGTGTTTTTTGTTTAATGATGCTTGATCATTGGTGGTGGAGTTTGCATGTTGGTGTAATTTTTCTTTGGTTTTTTTCAGCCGCTATTTTTAGTATTGGTCGTTCCGAGACAAAACTGCTATAATTAAATAAATATTAATTAAAAAAATAATTTTTATGAAAAAACAGTTTTTAACTGTGATGGCCCTGGGTTTTTTCTTGGGTCTATCAGTTTTTTTTCTTCAATCTTTAATTAAAGTTAGCGACGTTCAAGCAGCTGGTCCAACTGTAGTGATTAGTGTGTTTGATCCTGGTGTATATAAAGTAAGTATAGCAGATAAATTTTTAGTTAAGGCTTCCTTAATTAAAACAGGTGAATTTATTGCTGCAGTTGAAAATAAGAGTTTGCCATTTTCGCTTGTTGTTTCCGATGAAAGTACGGGCCTAGCAACAATTGATAAACTTGAAACAGCTGTTTGCGGTGGTGCTGGTAAATGTGACAGTAAAGCTTTTGTAGCAACTTATAGTGCAACGGGTTCTGTTTCTTCAGGGATGATTATTAGTGTTTTTAATCCTGAAATTTATAGTTCAGAACTTGCTGATAATATTTTAAGTGAACAAGGCGTTATCACTAAAGGTAATTTTATTACCGCGGTTGATAAAAAAATATTACCATTTAATATTAATATAACCGATGAAGAGAAAGCAGCTAAAATTATTGCAATTTTAGAAGAGAAAATTTGTGGCGCTGTTGGTAAGTGCGATAGTAAGGCTTTTGTAGTAACTTATAGTGCTGGCGGTGGTTCTTGTCTGCACATCGAATATGTTAATGACAAAATTTATCCTGTTGCTGAGGTTGATACTTATTTATCAAAACAGGGTTTAATAAAAGAAGGTGATTTGGTTAATGCTGTTAAAGCCGGATCTTTGCCATTTATTATTGCAAACAGCAATCAAACAGCAGTTGATGAGCTAGAGACTTATTTCTGTGGTGGAGCTGGTAAGTGTGAAAGTACAGCTTTAATTGTTAAGTTGGGTGATTGTTCTAGCTCAGGTTCTGGCTCAGGTTCTGGCTCTGGCTCTGGCTCTGGTTCAGGAACCGGTGATACGCCAGCCCCTGAGGTGACAGACACAACTCAAGCAATTGCTGTAGCTGTTGCTAAAAAGAATACAATGTTAGCTTCTTTTAACGGTTGCCAATTAACTAATTATACTAATTTAGAAAATTTGAGTAAGCAGTATGTTGCTAGTGTTAGAGAGGCTAATACTAGTTATTTTTCGACTATGGCACCAATTACTTCTCAGTTTATTCGAGATTTTCGTGCGGCCACGACTGATTTAACCAGACAAACGCTAATTGAAGCTTATCGCAGTGCTAGTGTTTCTAATCGCTCTAAAATGTATGTTGAGCAAACGGCTACTTTTACTAAATTTGTTTCAGATTATTCTAGTACTAAAGCGACTTTTGAGGCTTGCAAATAATAGTTTATGACCGATTTTAAAAATATTCTAGAAGTTACAAAACTGGACAAGCCTTTAGTAATTTTTGATTTAGAAACAACTGGTTTAGCTTTGGCTTACGACCGAATCATTGAATTGGCTTTTGTAAAAATTATGCCCAATGGTCGAGTAATGGAAAAGGATATGTTTTTTAATCCAGAGATTGAAATTCCAAGCGAGGTGACGGCCATCCATGGTATTAAGCAAGAAGATGTGGCTGAAAAACCATTGTTTCGTGATCAAGTCCAAGAAATTTGGGATATTTTTAATGATTGCTATTATGGTGGTTTCAATGTCGTTAATTTTGATTTGCCAATGCTGAGGCGTGAGTTTTTGCGATCTGGTTATGATTTTAATTTTACGCGTAAGCAAATAATTGATAGCAAAGTTATTTATCATGCTATGGAGCCGCGTGATTTATCGGCGGCTTATAAGTACTATTGTCAGAAAGAAATGGTTAATGCTCATAGCGCGTTAGCTGATGTTCATGCTAGTGTTGATATTTTAGATCAGCAACTAAAGAAATATGACTATCAGTTAATTCGTCAGATTGGGGAGGCGCCTGATGATCGTTATGTTGACGAAGAAAAACGCTTTTATTGGCGTGGTGGTGAGGCTTATCTTAATTTTTCCAAACACAAAGATCGTTCTTTGGCTGAAGTAGCTCATAGTGATCCTGGTTTTTTGCAATGGATTTTGGGAGCAGACTTTTCCTCAGAAACTAAAAATATTGTCGAGCGAGCCTTACAGGGCGATTTTCCTCGTAAAGATCAATCAGTAGCAGCTGAACCAGATAGTTCTTTGCCGCTGGCCAAGAAATCGGCAAGTGGCTTTACTCATAAACCAAGATTATTCTAAATGATTATTGAAGAATTCGACAATCCAGAAATTGATAAGATTCTCCAAGCTGATGCAGTGGATGAAGTTGATCAGAAATTAGATATTAGCCTGCGTCCGAAAACTTTAACTGAATATGTTGGCCAAGCGGCTATTCGTCAAAGTTTAGAGATTTTTTTAAAAGCAGCTCAAACTCGAGGTGAGGCAATTGAGCATGTTTTGCTTTATGGCGCTCCTGGTCTTGGGAAGACTACTTTAGCTCATGTTATTGCTAATGAGCTTGGTGCTAATCTTAGAGTAACTGCTGGTCCAGCTATTGAAAAAGCTGGTGATTTGGCAGCTATTTTAACTAATCTGCAAGATGGCGATTTGTTGTTTATTGATGAAATTCATCGTTTACCACATAGTGTTGAAGAAATTCTTTATCCCGCTATGGAAGATCGAGTTTTGGATATTGTTATTGGTAAAGGTCCAGCAGCGCGAACACTCCGAATTGATTTACCGCGTTTTAGTTTAATTGGCGCGACTACTAAGGTTAGCTCTCTTTCAGCACCGCTACGGGATCGCTTTGGTATGGTTTATCGTTTAGATTTTTATGAAGCTGAAGAGCTGGAAAAGATTATTGAAAGAAATGCTAAATTATTGCAAATAAAAATTGAAACTGAAGCTAAAAATTTAATTGCTCGTCGAGCGCGTCGGACACCACGTATCGCTAATCGTCTTTTAAAGCGAGTGCGTGATTATTGTCAGGTTAAGGGTGGTGGCGATATTGACGTAAAACTTTGTAAGCAAGCCTTTAATTTGCTAGCAGTTGATGATTTGGGATTAGATGAGGTCGATCGTTATGTTTTAACGACAATTATTGAAAAATTTGCTGGTGGCCCAGTTGGTTTAAATACTTTAGCGGCCGCCACTGGTGAAGAATTGATGACGATTGAAGATGTTTATGAGCCTTTTTTATTACAGCTAGGATTTTTGGAAAGGACTCCTAGAGGTCGTAAAGCAACAGCAGCAGCTTATCGTCATTTAGGTTTAACTCCACCAGCTGGTTTATTTTAATATGAAGATTGAAGATTTTGATTATCAACTACCGCCAGAGTTGATTGCTCAGGCACCAATTGAACCGCGCGATCAGGCCAAATTGATGGTAATTAATCGAGAACAACATAATTGGCAAACTAAGATTTTTAAAGATTTGCCAGATTTTTTGCGTCCGGATGATGTTTTATTAATTAATGATTCTAAAGTTTTACCAGCCCGTCTTTTGGGTAACAAGGTTGGTAGCGGCGGTCGAATTGAAATTTTATTAGAACAAAAAATAATTGAAACAGCTAATCAAGAAAAATGGCGCTGTTTGGTTGGCGGTACTAGACCAAAACTAGGAACAGTAGTGGAATTATCAGTAAAACTAAAAGGTGAAATTGTTGAAGAAGTTGGTAATGGTGTTTTTGTGGTGTCGTTTAATTTGACAGAACAAGCCTTTTGGCAAGAGATTTATCAGATTGGTCAAATGCCTTTGCCGCCATATATTAAACCTGATCAAGCTGGTCTAGAAAAGGCTGTTGAAGATTATCAAACAGTTTATGCTAAGCCAGAACGAGTGGGTTCAGTGGCCGCACCAACCGCCGGTCTTCACTTTACTGATGATTTATTAAAGAAAATTAAGCAAAGGGGAATTGAGGTAGTTGAAGCAACGCTTCATGTTGGCTTGGGTACTTTTGCTCCAGTGCGTGAGGAGCAATTGGTTAGTGGTCAATTGCATGAAGAAATAGTGGAAATTAGCGCTGAGAAAATTAATCAATTAATTACTGCTAAGCGCAATGGTCGGAGAATTATTGCCGTCGGCACCACTTCAGTGCGCATTTTAGAAGGGGTAGTGGCTAAATTTATTAATGAGCCAGCGACTGATGATTGGCGGGCACCGATTAATTTATTTATTTATCCTGGTTTTGAATTTCGATTATTAAGTGGGCTAGTAACCAATTTTCATTTACCGAAATCAAGCTTAATGATGTTGGTTTCGGCTTGGGGTGGCACTGAATTGATGAAAGAAGCCTATCAGACTGCAATTAAAGAGCGTTATCGATTTTTTAGTTATGGTGATGCTATGTTAATAATTTAATGGCTAAGGTTGACGAAATCGCTAGTATTTATTATACTAAATCCGTTAATTAGGTTTATTTTAAAATACCAATATGGTTCAAATGAAGAAGCGCACTAAGAGTGAAACTCGCGGACGCCGTTCCCATCATGCTTT